>CAZISL010000157.1:0-14168 GCA_964541975.1 uncultured Chromatiaceae bacterium
ATCAACTTTTGCGGAGTAAATCGAAATGAGCGGTAGATCGCTGTTCGAGAAAGTCTGGGACGATCACGTCGTCGTACCGGAGACCCCCGACCACCCGGCGGTTTTTTATATCGACCTGCACCTGATCCATGAGGTCACGACGCCCCAGGCATTCACGCTGCTGCGGGAGCACGGTTTACCGGTGCACCGCCCCGACCTGACGCTCGCCACGCTGGATCATTCCACGCCCACCGTGCCGGTGACGAAACTGGCGGATCTGGATGTGGTTTCCGAACCCGCGCAGGCCGGCCAGATTCGGCAAATGATCGAGAACTGCAAGGAATTCGGCATCCACCTGCACGGGTTCGACAGTGATCAGCGCGGCATCGTGCACGTTATCGGGCCGGAGATCGGCGCCACACAGCCAGGCAAAACAATCGTCTGCGGGGATAGCCATTCGAGCACCCATGGTGCGTTCGGCGCGATGGGATTTGGCATCGGCAGCTCCGAGGTCGGGCATGTGCTAGCGACGCAGACGCTCCTGCAGCGGAAACCGAAAACGATGGCAATCAATATCGATGGCACGCTGCCGGTGGGCGTGACGGCAAAGGACGTCATCCTCGCCATCATCGGCGAGATCGGCGTCGATGGTGGCACCGGTCATGCGATCGAGTATCGCGGCAGCGTCATTCGTTCGTTCAGCATGGAACAACGCATGACGATCGCCAACATGACGATCGAGGGTGGCGCGCGAATCGGCATGATGGCGCCCGACGACACGACCTTCGAATTCATCGCCGGCCGGCCGCAGGCGCCGCAGGGAGCCGACTGGGATGCCGCAGTCGAGCGCTGGCGCCGCCTGCCTTCAGATTCGGCTGCGACGTTCGACAAGGAAGTCAGCATCGATGTGTCGAAGCTGACGCCGATGGTTACATTCGGTACGAATCCCGGCATGGTCGTGTCGATCGATGCGGCGGTCCCGCGCGGCGACGACCTGAGCTTCAAACAGGCGCTCGACTACATGGGGCTCGAGTCGGGCCAGCCGATGCAATCGACGCCGGTCGACGTCGTATTCGTCGGCAGCTGCACGAACTCGCGCATGCCGGACCTGCGCGCCGCAGCCGCGGTGCTGAAGGGCCGCAAAGTGGCCGACACCGTGCGGATGCTCGTCGTCCCCGGCTCCGAGAAGGTCAAGCAACAGGCCGAAGCGGAGGGATTACACGAGGTCTTCGAGGCGGCCGGCGCGGAATGGCGCGAGGCCGGCTGCTCGATGTGCCTCGGCATGAACGGCGACGTCGTGCCGCCCGGCAAGCTGTGCGTCAGCACGAGCAACCGAAACTTCGAAGGACGTCAGGGAGTCGGCGCACGCACGGTATTGGCGAGCCCGGAAACGGCCGCGGCATCCGCCATCCGCGGCCACATCGCGGACCCGCGCGAGCTGACCTGACACGCCGCCTGATCAACACGAGATATCGACATGGACAAAGTGACCCACATTCATTCCAGGACCGTCGTGCTGCCGCAGACGGATATCGACACCGACCAGATCATGCCGGCGCGTTTCCTGACGACCACCGACAAGGAAGGACTCGGCGAGGCCGCATTCGCGGACTGGCGTTACGGCGACGACGGCGAACCGCTTCCGGATTTCCCGCTCAACCAGCCGGGTGCGAAAGAGTCGGAGATACTCGTTGCGGGTAACAACTTCGGTTGCGGCTCATCGCGCGAACACGCACCCTGGGGCATCATCGACTTCGGCTTTCGCGCGGTCGTCAGCACGCAGATCGCAGACATATTCCGCAACAACTCGTTGAAGAATGGCCTGGTTCCGATCGTGATCGACGCGGAACCCCACCAGTGGTTGCTCGACAATCCGGGGGCCGAAGTTTCGATCGACGTCGCAGCGGCAACGGTCACCCTGCCGGGCCGCGAGCCCATCGAGTTTCCGCTCGACGGTTTCTCCAAACACTGCCTGCTGGAAGGCATCGACCAGCTCGGCTACCTGCTCAGCCAGCAGGCCGATGTTGACGCATTCGAACAGAACCGCGCATGGAAACCCTGATTGCGGTCCTGCCGGGCGACGGCATCGGACCGGAAGTCGCACACGAAGCGGTGCGCGTACTGGAGCGCGTCGCCGAACGCGCTGGTCATCGAATCGAATTGCGCGAGGCGCTGATCGGCGGCGCGGCGATCGACGCGACCGGCTCCGCATTCCCTGCGGACACGCGCTCGCTGGTCACCGAAGCGGATGCAACCCTCCTCGGCGCCGTCGGCGGACCGAAATGGGGACCCGACGCGCCCGTCAGACCAGAACAGGGGCTGCTCGATCTCCGCGCCGCGATGAACGTGTATGCGAACGTGCGGCCGGTCAAGACGCATCCGGCACTCTATTCGACCTCCCCGCTACGTCGTGAATTCCTCGAGAACGTCGACATCATCGTCGTTCGAGAGCTGACCGGCGGCATCTATTTCGGGGACAAGGAACGCACCGAAGATTCCGCGACCGACGTCAGCACGTACACACGCGAGGAAATCGAACGCGTCGTGCGCATGGCAGCCGAATTCGCGCGCGAGCGGCGCGGCAAGGTGACTTCCGTCGACAAGGCCAACGTGCTCGAGACGTCGAGGCTCTGGCGCGGCGTCACCGACAAATTGTTCGCGACCGAGTTTCAGGACCTCGAACTCGAAACGCTGTTCGTCGACGCGGCTGCGATGCACCTGCTCAGCCGACCGGTCGATTTCGACGTCATGGTGACGGAGAACATGTTCGGCGACATCCTGACCGACGAGGCCTCGATGCTCAGCGGCTCGATGGGGATGCTGCCCTCGGCTTCACTCAACCAGGACCGCAAAGGTTTGTACGAGCCCATTCACGGCTCCGCGCCGGATATTGCCGGACGCGGCATCGCCAATCCCTGCGGCACGATCCTGAGCGTCGCGATGATGCTGCGTTATTCGTTGGGTCTGATTGACGAAGCGCAGCTGATCGAAGACGCGGTCTATGCCGCACTCGAATCCGGTCATCGCACCGGCGACGTCGCCGGTCCTGACGGAAAGTCAGTCGGCACCGCCGCGATGGGCGACGCGATAATTGCGCAGTTGTAGGACGCGTCCGCTTCCAGTCGACTCTCAGCTTGCGCCTTGCGCAGCCTCCAATCCTTTCAGCACATCACGAACAAGATCTTCCGTCGCCTCGATGCCGACGGATAACCTGACCAACCCGCCGGTGATTCCGGCCACCTTCTGGCTGTCCGGGTCGAGCGTCGCGTGCGTCATCGTCGCCGGGTGACAGGCCAGGCTTTCGACGCCGCCGAGCGACTCCGCCAACGTGAACAGCTCAACGCCCTCGAGGAATGCTCGAGCGGCCGCTTCGCTCCCGCGTAATTCGAAACTGAGCATGCCGCCGAAACCACGCTGCTGCCGACGGGCGATGTCATGCCCGGGATGCGATTCGAGTCCGGGGTAGAAGACCCGCTCCACCGCATCACTTTGCTCGAGGAAATTGGCCAGGGCGATCGCGTTCTGCTCATGTTGCGCGATGCGCGCATAGAGCGTGCGGATTCCGCGCAGCGTCAGGAAGCTGTCGAACGGAGATCCTGTGAGGCCCATGGCATTGGCCCACCAGGCCATCTGCTCGGCCAACTCCGGCGTTGCCGCGACGACGGCGCCGCCGACGATATCGCTATGGCCGTTCAGGTATTTCGTCGTCGAATGCACGACCAGATCGGCGCCGAAATCCAGCGGACGCTGCAGTGCGGGCGACAGGAAGGTGTTGTCGACGGCCATCAGTACGCCGTGCTCGCGGGATAATGACCGCAGCTTGTCGAGATCCATGACGCGCAGCAACGGGTTCGTCGGGCTCTCGACCCAGAGCAATCGCGCGCCGGCCAGGGCCCTGCTGGTGGCAGCATCATCCATCTGATCCACGAGCCTGACCTGGATCAGTCCGCGATCCGCCAGCCCGCGCAGCAATCGAAACGTTCCGCCGTAACAGTCCTGCGGCGCGACAATGATGTCGCCCGGATTCAACAATTGAAACGCCAGCGTAATTGCACCCATGCCGGTCGCCGTCACAGTGGCGCCGGCCCCGTTCTCGAGCGCTGTCAGCGTTTCGGCCAGCGTATCGCGCGTCGGGTTACTCGTGCGCGTGTAGTCGTGTGTGCGGGGCTGATCGAAGCCCGCGAAGCTGAAATTCGAGGTCAGGTACACGGGCGGCATCACGGCGCCGTGTTGCGTATCGGTGTCGATACCGGCCCGCACGGCCTGAGTCTGCTTGGCGGCATTTTTGTCCATCGTGTGTCCCTCTAACGGCATCGATCTCCGGGCTCATCGCCCGCTCCGAGGGCGCGGAGTGTAGCGGCTGGGGCGATACATGCCAATTCAGGGCCGAAATGGTGGTCAGAGGGTTGTATGCAGGGAAATAATGTATTAACGTGCTATCACATTAATTCGCGCACACGGGCATGAAAGATCATCGAATACTGACACCGCGGCAGGAAAAGGCCGCCGAAGAGGAACTGTACACCGCCCTGCTGGGTCTCAGGAGCGTCGCCGAGTACCGCGCCTTCTTCACCGACCTGTGCACGCCGGCGGAGCTCCAGGCGATGAAGGATCGCTGGGCGGTGGTCGAGGCACTTCAGGCAGGCCTGACGTACCGAGCGATACATGACCGCACGGGCGTCAGCGTCACGACCATCGGCAGGGTCGCCCGCTGCCTGACCGACGGCGCCGGCGGTTACCGCACGGCACTCGAACGACTGGAAGAGTAATCACGAATGATCGACAAACAGACACGCATCAAGATCGCGATTCAGAAATCCGGTCGCCTGACGGAACACTCCCTGGAGCTGTTGGAGCACTGCGGCCTGAAGTACACACGCGGCCGCGACCAGCTCATCGCGTACGGCGAAAATATGCCTGTCGATCTGCTGTTCGTGCGCGACGACGACATCCCGGGGCTCGTGCGCGACGACATCTGCGACCTGGGCATTGCGGGACTCAACATCGTCGAGGAGAAGCGCATCGAATTCCGCGAGGCCGGGATCGATGCACCGTATACCCGGATCTGCTCGCTCGATTACGGTCACTGCCGGCTGTCCTTCGGCTACCCGGAAGACGGTCCTATTCAGTCGGTCGATGACCTGCAGGACATACGCATCGCCACCAGCTACCCCTGGATCGTCAGGAACTACCTCGCCGGCCGCGACATCGATGCCGAGGTCGTCGAGTTTTCGGGCGCGGTCGAAATCGCACCGAGCCTCGGACGCTCCGACGTCATCTGCGACCTGGTATCGAGCGGCACCACGATGAAAGCCAACCAGATTCGCGAGGGCGAGACCATCCTCGACAGCGAATGCGTGCTGATCAAGACGCCGGTCGACATCCCGGCCGAGAAAGTCGAATGGGTCAATCGGCTGCTACAGCGGATCGAGGGCGTCATGCAGGTGCGCGAGAGCAAGTACATCATGATGCACGCGCCCAAGGATGCCCTTGCCGATATCGCATCGCTGTTGCCCGGTGCCGAATCTCCGACGGTCCTGCCGCTCGATGGCGTGGAAGACCGGGTCGCTGTGCACGTCGTCTGCCGCGAGAACATCTTCTGGGAGACCCTCGAGGCGCTGAAGGCGATCGGAGCGAGTTCCATTCTCGTCGTGCCGATCGAGAAGATGCTGGCATGACCCCCCGACTGAAGACACTGATCTGGGCCGATCTCGATGCGGATACCCGGACCGAGGCGCTCGCGAGGCCGGCGGTCACGCTGAATCCCGATATCGACGCGCACGTCGCCGAGATCATCGCTGCGGTTCGCGCCGACGGCGATGCAGCGCTCCTCGACCTGACATCCCGCTTCGACCGCGCAGACCTGACTTCCATCCGCGTCGACGCTGCGGAGGTAGCCGACGCCGAAGCCGAAATTAGTGCCGACGCACGCACAGCGATGGCCGTGGCCATCGCGAATGTCGAGAAGTTCCATGCGGCGCAGATCGCCGACCCGGTCAGGGTCGAGACGGCGCCGGGCGTCGTGTGCGAACGAATCACGCGGCCAATCAACGCTGTCGGGCTTTACGTGCCGGCCGGCAGCGCACCGCTGCCCTCCACGGCCATCATGCTGGCGATACCCGCTCGACTCGCAGATTGCCCGACGCGCATCGTGTGCACACCGCCGCGACCGGACGGCCGCGCCGACCCGGCGGTCGTCGTGGCCGCGAAGATGTGCGGCATCGATGCGATCTACAAGATCGGCGGCGCCCAGGCGGTCGCAGCCATGGCCTACGGCACCGAGAGCGTGCCGAAAGTCGACAAGATTTTCGGCCCCGGCAATGCGTGGGTGACGGCCGCCAAGACCGCAGTCGCCACCGATGCCGCCGGCGCCGCGCTCGACATGCCGGCGGGTCCGTCCGAGGTGATGGTCGTCGCCGACGGCTCGACGAACCCGACGTTCGTGGCCCTCGACCTGCTGTCCCAGGCCGAACACGGACCCGATTCGCAGGCGGTCCTGGTCTGTACGGATGCCGAGTATGCCGGCGCGGTCGAGACCGCGATCGAAGCCGCCCTGCCCGGACTCCCGCGCCGCGACATTATCGAGCAATCGCTGTCACACGGGCGCTGCTTTATCGTGGATGACATCGCGTCCGGCCTCGAAGTGGCCAATCAGTACGCCTCTGAACATTTGATAATTCAGGTGCAGAATGCACGCCAATATATTGATTTAATAAATAATGCTGGTTCCGTTTTTCTGGGTCCATGGACGCCTGAATCAGTCGGCGACTACTGCAGCGGCACGAATCACGTCCTGCCGACCTACGGCTTCGCGCGCAACTACAGCGGCCTCGCCGTCAAGGATTTCCAGAAACAGCTGACGTGTCAGGAACTGACCCGTGACGGCCTGGTCGGCCTGGCCCCAACGGTCCGAACCCTGGCGGGGCTGGAGGGCCTGGACGCGCATGCGCAGGCTGTCGTCATACGTTTAGAGTCACCGGAAACCGGACGATGAGCGACCTCGCCGCCCTCGCCCGCCCCGAGATCCTGGAGCTGCGTCCTTATCGCGCCGCGCACTACGAGGAAGGACTGGTGCGCCTGAACGCCAACGAAACGCCGTGGCGCCCACCCGGCGACGAGAGCGCCGCGGGCCTCAATCACTACCCGGAAGCCCGCCCGGCCACGCTGACGCGCTGCCTGGCTGAGTTTTACGGTGTCGCGGCGGAACAGGTGCTCGTCACGCGGGGCTCCAGCGAAGCGATCGATCTCCTCATTCGCTGTTTCTGCCGACCCGGGCTGGACGACGTCATCATCTGCCCGCCGACGTTCGGTATGTACGAGGTTTACGCGCAGCTGCAGGGCGCCGGCATCACCGCAGTTCCGCTCGACGCGCAGCTCGATTTCGAGCTGGACGTCGAGCGCATCGAAACCGCGTGGACCGACAGAACGAAACTCGTGTTCGTGTGCTCCCCGAATATCCCGACCGGCAATCGCGTCGCCACCGAGACCATTCGCGATCTCGCGAATCGCCTGAGCGGCCGCGGGATCGTCATCCTGGACGAGGCCTACGCCGAGTTCGCTGATGCGGACCCGACCGTTGAGCTACTCGATGCCTGCGACAACGTCGTCGTACTTCGGACCCTGTCCAAGGCACTCGGCCTCGCGGGCATCCGCTGCGGCGCCGCGCTTGCCGCGCCCGATGTCGTCGACATGATCGGCTGCATTCTGCCTCCATACTGTTATCCGACGCCGAGCCAGGACGTCGCGCTGGCGTCCCTGGCGCCGGAGAATCGCGCGGAGTTTCGACGCCGCGTCGAACTTCTGCGCACCGAACGTGAGCGCCTGGCGTCTGGATTGACGGGCCTGCCCTGCGTCGACAAGGTCTGGCCGTCGGAAGCCAACTTCGTGCTCGTGCGCGTCGACGATCCGGCAGGCGCGACGGAGAGAGCCCGGAACGCCGGGTTCCTGCTGCGCAATTTCAGCTGGGATAGATATACGCCGAATTGCCTGCGCATCACGGTCGGCACGCCCGAGCAGAACGATGCGCTACTGGAGGCCCTGGCGAACCAGGGATAAGGAATGGCAGAGAAAATCGCTTTCGTCGATCGAGACGGCACGCTGATCTGGGAACCGCTCGACGAGCAGGTCGACCGCCTGGACAAGATCAGCCTGATACCCGGCGTCATGCCGGCCATGCTGCGGCTGCAAGAAGCCGGCTACCAGTTCGTCATGATCACGAACCAGGATGGGCGCGGTACCGACAGTTTTCCCGAGGAGGACTACCGCGTCTGCCAGGACTTCGTCGTCGAGTTGTTCAATTCCCAAGGGATCGGCTTTCGCGAGATCTTCGTCTGCCCGCATTTCCCGAATGAAGGCTGCAAATGTCGCAAGCCGCAGCCCGGGCATATCGGCGACTTCATGAAACAGGTCGACGTCGACCGCGAGCACAGTATCGTCGTCGGCGACCGCGAGACCGACCGCGAGTTTGCCGACAACATCGGCATCCGTGGATACCGGGTGGCCAGTCGCGATGGCGATGGCCACAACGGAGGCCTGACATGGGAGTCGATTGTTCGCGAAGTCCTGGACCAGCCGCGCCGCGCGCGGGTCGAACGCAAGACGAACGAGACCGACATTGTGGTCGACCTCGATCTCGACGCCGCAGGTCCAATCGAGATCAACACCGGCATCGGGTTCTTCGATCACATGCTCGAGCAGATCGCCAAGCACGGCGGCTTTTCATTGCGGCTAGCCTGCCAGGGCGACCTCGAAGTCGATGAACACCATACGGTTGAAGACGTCGCGCTCGCGCTAGGCCAGGGATTGCGTGAAGCGCTCGGCGACAAACGCGGCATCGGGCGTTACGGATTCACACTGCCGATGGATGAGGCGCGCGCACAGGTCTCGATCGACCTGTCGGGCCGCCCATACTTCGTGTTCGAGGGCGAGTTCGGTCGCGAGTCGGTCGGCGCGTTGCCGACGGAACTCGTGCCGCATTTCTTTCGCTCGCTGTCAGACAGCCTCGGGGCCGCATGGCACCTGGTCGTGACTGGCGACAACACGCATCACCAGATCGAGGCGTGCTTCAAGGCGTCGGGACGCGCGCTGCGCCAGGCGAAAACCCGCACCGGCAGCGACCTCCCGAGCACCAAGGGATCACTCTGAGACCGCGCATGTCTGCCAGGAATATTGCGATCATCGATGGCGGCGGCGCGAACATCGCGTCGCTGAAGTTCGCACTGGCGCGACTCGGCTGCGATGCGGAACTGACGGTCGATGCCGAGACGATCATGGCTGCGAGCCACGTCATCCTCCCGGGCGTCGGAGCGGCGGCGGACTCGATGCAGCGCCTGACGCAGGCGGGGCTCGTCGACGTGATCCCTGTGTTGCGTCAACCGTTCCTGGGTATCTGCCTGGGCATGCAGCTGCTGTTCGAGGCCTCCGAGGAAGACGATGCGGCTTGCCTTGGCGTGTTTCCGGGCACAGCACGCCTGTTCGACTCGGCTCCGGATCATCCGGTGCCGCACATGGGCTGGAACCGCATTCGACGCACACGCGATTCCGACCTCCTCGACGGCATCCCCGACGGGTCGCACTTCTACTTCGTGCACAGCTATGCGCTCGACGTTACAACGGACACGCTCGCGATCGCGGACTACGGGCGAGACTTCACAGCCATCGTCGAACGCGCTAACTTCTCGGCGGCTCAATTCCACCCGGAGCGGTCGGGCGCATTCGGCGCACGCTTGCTCAAAAACTTTCTACAACGCTGAGTTATGAACGAAACCCGCCAAAGAATGGAAGTGATCCCGGCCATCGACCTGCTCGACGGCGGCGTCGTACGGCTGTACCAGGGCGATTTCGAACAGGTGACGGAATACGTCAGGGACCCGGTCGACCTGGCCAGGCAATACGCCGACGCCGGCGCACGACGATTGCATGTCGTCGACCTCGACGGGGCAAAGTCCGGCGAACAGTCGAACCTGCCGATCATCGAACGGCTCGCTCGGCTCGATATCGAGCTGCAGACGGGCGGCGGCATCCGCGATCTCGCGGGCCTGCGGCGGCTCATCGACGCGGGCGTCCAGCGCGGCGTGGTCGGCTCCGCCGCCGTCAAACAGCCGGATCTCGTCGATGCATGGATCGACGCAGTCGGAGCGGAACACCTGATCCTTGCGATGGACGTGCGGCTGGACGACGACGGTGAACCGGAAGTCTTGATCGACGGCTGGACCGCCGGCAGCGGACAACGGATGTGGCCGCTCGTCGAGCGCTATCTCGAGGTGGGCGCGCGGGAATTCCTGTGTACCGATATCGCGAAGGACGGAACCCTGCAGGGGCCGAACGTGGAGCTCTACCGCGCTTGCGTCGAGCGCTTCCCCACGGCTGAATTTATCGCGTCCGGCGGCGTCAGTTGCGTAAGAGACCTGGAGACGCTGGACGCGACCGGGGTTGCCCGGGTCGTCACCGGCAAGGCACTTCTGGACGGACGCCTGACGCTCGAGGAGATCAGACAATTCTCGCGCGCCGCATAATCCCCTGTCTCGACGTTCGCGACGGCCAGGTCGTCAAGGGCGTGCAGTTCCGCGATCACCAGGTCATGGGCGGCATCATGGAACTTGCGTCACGCTACGTCGACGAAGGCGCAGACGAACTCGTGTTCTATGACATCACCGCGAGCCCCGACGGCAGGTCGGTGGACCGGCGGTGGATCAACCGTGTCGCCGAAGTACTCGACATCCCGTTCTCGGTTGCCGGCGGTATCCGCAGCCTGCGGGACGCGGAAGAAGTACTGAACTTCGGCGCCGACAAGATCTCGATCAACACGCCCGCGCTGGCCAATCCGGAACTGATCGGCGAACTGGCGAAACGTTTCGGCTCTCAATGCGTCGTGATCGGCGTCGACAGCCGCGAGGAAAATGGTGCGTATCGCGTGTATCAGAACACCGGCGATCCGGACAAGACGAAACACAGCGGGCGCATGACCGTCGACTGGGTCCACGAAGTGCAGGAACGCGGCGCCGGTGAAATTGTCCTGAACTGCATGAACCAGGACGGCGTCAGGCAGGGCTATGACCTGGACCAGCTGCAGCTGGTCCGCGAGCACTGCCTGGTGCCGCTGATCGCCTCCGGTGGCGCGGGCACGATGCAGCACTTCGCCGACGTATTCAAGCAGGCCCGGGTGGACGGCGGCCTGGCAGCGAGCGTGTTTCACAGTGCGGCTATTAACATTCAGGATCTAAAACGATATCTTCGCGATCATTCGGTCGAGGTACGCATATGAACGACGAGAAAAATATCGAATTCCTGCAGACGCTCGAAGCAGTCATCGAGTCACGCAAGGACGCGCGCACGGACGAAAGCTATACGGCGAAGCTGTTCGCCAATGGCCCGTCCCGCATCGCGCAGAAAGTCGGTGAGGAAGGCGTCGAAGTCGCGCTCGCCAGCGTCGTCGGCACGCGGGAAGATATCCTGTGCGAAACGTCCGACCTGATCTACCACCTGCTCGTCCTGTTGAACCAGCACGACCTCAGTTTTGCCGACGTCGTCGCCGAACTCGAGGCGCGCCATCGCTAACGCAGTGGCCCTCTCAGGCTGGTGCGGCTGATCGTTCGAGCGCCATCGTGATGATGTCACGATGATCGAACGCGAGATCCGGTAGTCGCGCGCAATCGAACCATGCAACGTCGGCAGCATCGCTGCCTGGTCGCGTCGCGCTGTCCCCGTTGTCGAGGACGGCCAGAAACGCGACGGTGATGACGCGCTCGCGCGGGTCGCGATCGGGATCGCCGAAACAATGAAGCTGCCCGAGACGCGGCGGCACCAGTCCGGTTTCCTCCCGCAATTCGCGACGGGCACCTTCCTCGAGGCCTTCGTCGATAGCGATGAAACCACCCGGCAAAGCCCAGCGACCGGCATACGGCTCATCGCGACGCTGCACGAGCAGAACCTCCAACCCATTTTCGCCATGCCGCAAGACGACGACATCGGCCGTCACCGCCGGGTGTGGATACTCGTACGTGTACACGCGTATCTCGCCTAGCGTTTCGCTCGCTGCGCTCGCACGAGTTGGTGCCGCCGGCGTTTGCGCATGACGATTATCAGGCCCGTGATCTGAGCACCTGCAACGCCAATGGCGAGTAGACCGAAAAACACGATGAACGCCGCACCACGAGCCTCGAGATACTGGAACGCCAGCGCGTGAGCGACCGTCAGAAATGCAATCAAGTAGCTGCATCTCTGCAACCGTTTCCACCAGCGCTTGCCCAGTTTTCGCTGCGAACGATCGTTCGACAGCGTCATCAACAGCAGCACCACGAGCAGGATCACGAAACCAATAATCGTTCCCCAGAAGAATAACTGCTCACGCAGCATGACTTCATAGGCGTCGTAGGCACTCTCGACGTAGGCCGCGAAGTACACGGGCGTCATCGACTGCCGGGTGCCGGCATAGACATGCAGCACACCGATGATGCCGGTCCAGATACCGATATCCCGCCGCAAATAGTCGTTGAGCGCGGTCCTGCCGGTCCGAATCGTGCGCACGGGTCCGATCAACAGCGCGGCGGCGAAAAAAATGCTGAACTGATAAGCACTCAGAAAACTGACGCGATCGGTGATCGAAGCGACGTCTCCCGCAAAAATAACGATGGACAGGCTTCCAGCCACCAGCAACAATAAGATGAAGTGACGCCGGGCGCGCTCGTCGACCGGCCGCTCGGCCACGCGAATATAGTTAACACGCTGTGACAACAGCAGGTACGCGCAATAGATCAACGCGAATACGACGTTGAAAGAGATCACGGTCCAGGACTTGGTCGGTTCGAGATTCAGCAGCAGATAGACGACGCTCGTTTCAACCGTCGTCGCGATCAATATCGTCACGATCGTCACGGCCGGCAGCAGCCGATGGCCGAGTGGCGCAAGAATCAGAAACGGGGCCCAGAGCCAGACTTTCAGCCACAAGACGGCGCGCATGACGGCCGCGTTCTCGGGCGTCTCGAACATCACGGCCAGGCCGCGACCTCCGCCCGTCACCGTCGTAACGTGCCAGATGACGAACAGGCAGGAGATACACCAGAAGACCGCCAGCCAGCCGCCGAATCCCGACGGCTGTCGGCCCTGCAGTGTACTTGCCGACACTTTTTCGAAGCGACCCGTCGCCATAGATTTCATCCCCAAGGGTCACCGACATGGTAACCCACCCTCGGGCGGGTCTGGCAGCGGTTTCTGGTCTAGATCGCGATCTCGGTGGCCGGCTCGCGGAGGTTATACCGAGAACTCATGACATACCCGTAAGCGCCCGCGTTCGCGATCAGCAGTACGTCGCCCTCCCGGCACTCGGGTAGCAGACGATCCGTGCCGAGCTTATCACCGGTTTCACAGATCGGCCCGACGACGTTGACGACCTGATCGGCGGATTGCCCGAACTTGCTCAGATTCGAAATCTCATGGAACGCGCCGTACAGCGCCGGACGAATCAGCGAATTCATCCCGGTGCTGACGCCGACGTACCGGACGTCCCCCTTGCCCTTCGTTTGCGTCACGCTCGTCAGCAGGACGCCCGCCTCGGCCACGATGTAACGGCCGGGTTCGAGCCAGAGTTCGTAGTGCGGATGCGCTAGCTTGAGGTCACGGATGCTCTCGTCGAGCCCACGCATGTCCAATGCATCTTGCCCCGGCTTTTCGGGTACGCCGAGTCCTCCACCCAGATCGAGCATGCGCACGTCGGGAAATGTGCTGGCAACGTCGATCAAAGCCGCGGCGACATCCTGCCAGTTGTCGGCTTGCAGGATTCCGCTGCCGGTATGCGCATGGAGACCGACGATACGCACGTTATGCTGCGCGGCGAGTTCCCGCACGTCGTCAAGCTCGAACAGCGGAATTCCGAACTTCGAATGCACGCCGGCCGTGCGCACGTGCTCGTGATGCCCTCTGCCCTGCCCGGTGTCGAGCCGCAGAAAGATTTCCTGCCCCGACAGCATCTCGCCCCACTCGCGCAGCGGATGCAGGTTGTCCAGCGTCAGCCAGACGCCCTTGTCGATCGCGTACTCGTACTCGTTACGCGGCGCAAAATTCGGGGTGAACAAAATCCGCTTCCGATCGAGGTCCGGAAACAAAGCCAGCACGTGATCGATCTCGCCCGGCGATACGCATTCGAAATTGACGCCCGCCGCATCGACGGCGCGCAGGATGTCCGGGTGACTGTT
>CAZISL010000158.1:0-7671 GCA_964541975.1 uncultured Chromatiaceae bacterium
CGTCCATCAGTCTGCCCCCGCCGATGCATGGCGTGGCGCTCGAGCTGCAGCGGCGTGGCGACGAGAAGAAACTATCCGACGCCCTGCACAAGCTGACGGCCGAGGATCCGAGTCTCGTGCTGGATTACAGCGCGCAAGCCAACGAAACCGTGCTGCGCGGGATCGGCGACCTGCATCTTCGGCTCGTGCTCGAGCGTATGAAGGACGAGTACGAACTCGACGTCGCAACGCGTCCGCCGAAGATCAGTTACCGCGAGACCGTGACGCGGAAGGCCGAGGGCCATCATCGTCACAAGAAACAGACCGGCGGTGCCGGGCAGTTCGGCGAGGTGTACCTGAAGATCGAGCCGTTGGCGCGCGGTTCCGGATTCGAGTTCGTCAACAAGGTCGTGGGTGGTTCTATTCCGAGTCAGTTCGTTCCGGCCGTCGAGAAAGGCGTCCGCCAATTGATGGCGGATGGCGCGGTCGCCGGTTATCCGTTGCAGGATATCCGGGTCATCGTTTACGACGGTAAGTATCATCCTGTCGACTCGAAGGAAGTCGCCTTCGTCGCCGCCGGCAAGAAAGCGTTTGCCGACGCGATCGGGAAGGCGGCGCCGATCGTGCTTGAGCCGATTGCGCATGTCGAAGTCACGACCATCGGCAATCATGTCGGTGACGTCACCGGGCATCTCGCGGGTGTGCGTGGCCGCATTCATGGCAACGACACGCTCAGCGACAACCATGTGCGCATTACGGCCGAGGTACCTGTCAGTGAACTCGGCGACTATCAGACGACATTGAAGTCGCTGACCGGCGGTGAGGGTGCGTTCACCATGGCCTTCGATCACTACGACGCGGTGCCGCCCGACGTACAGAAACGCCTGATCCAGGAGTTTCGACCGACCGAAGACTAGCGCGCCGTCCAGGCCGCGCGCTGTGGACAGGAGCCGGGCCGGGCGGTTCGGCCCTTTTCTTTTCTGTGCTCAACGCGTTTCTTGCGGTACACTCTCACGTATACCCTCGAACACATTGAAATTACAGCAGGATGCTGAATTTTCCGAGCCACCCCGACCTGAAGCGCATTGTCGTTCTGAATCCCAAAGGCGGTTCCGGTAAGTCGACTCTGGCGACCAACCTCGCGGGCTTTCTGAGCGTCAATGGCTTCCCCGCCGCGCTGATGGATTTCGATCCGCAGGGCTCATCCATGCGCTGGCTCCAGAACCGCCCGGAGGAACGGCCCGTGGTCCACGGGGTCGCCGCATTCGAGAAAGATCCGACGGCGACACGCAGCTTCCGCATGCAGATCCCGCGGGATATTCGTCACCTCGTCGTGGACACGCCAGCGGCCGTGGCGAGCCACGACCTGATCGAATTTACGCGTGGCGCACACGCCATCATCGTCCCGGTACTGCCGTCGGACATCGATATCCACGCCGCTTCCCGGTTGATCGCCGATATGTTGCTCGTCGCGAAGGTCAGCCGCCGTATGGGCCGGCTTGGCGTCGTCGCGAACCGCGTGCGCGACAACACGCTAGGCTATCGAAAACTCAAGATTTTCCTCGAGCGCCTGTCAATCGAGGTCGTCGGTGAGCTGCGGGACAGTCAGAGTTACGTGCGTGCCGCCGATCAGGGATTGAGTATTCACGAGATGCAGCCCTCCCGCGTTACGAAGGATCTGGACAGCTGGAAATCGATCACGCGATGGCTGGAGGAGCGGCTCGGCTCCGAGCTGACACCCCGCGACCTCTTCCGCCCCGATCAAGACGCGGAGGAGTCGAAGGACGTTGATCCGAAACGCCGGGATAAGACCGACGGCAATGTGCTCGACTTCCAGTCACGCCGCAACGAACGGTTATTCTGAGCTGAGCGCTCGGATCTGCGGAAAGAATCCCTCCAACGCACCGCTGCCCGGGTTCTCCACGAGCATCGCCCGACCGGATCGCCAACGGTGTTAAGCGCTTACCCCACCTTGTAGTGCGAGGTCTCGAGCCTGTTCGATCCAGCGATCCCGCTGCGCGAGGTTCGGCGCGATCGCAAGCTGCTCGGCGATTTCAATGAGCTCCTGCTCGGACAACTCCGCGATCTGTTCGTAACGATGGATGCCGTGCCGATGCAGCCGCCGTTCCAGCGCCGGGCCGATACCCCTGATCTTCTTTAGGTTGTCGTTTGCGCCTGACGACTCGGTTTCTGGCACCGGTTTTCCGGGGGTTGCCCGCGCTTCCCGATACTGTCGAATCGTGTTGCGCTGCTCTTTCAGTTTCCGGGTCAACGGCTGAACGCGGTGTTTCCAGGACTCGAGACGACCCTCGAGTTCCTGCACCCGGGCGTCCGAATCCTTGGTCTGCAACTCGAGATCCAGAACCTGGCGATCACGCGTGGCGAGATTCTCGCGCATCGCGCCCATGTCCTCGCGCAGTCGCGCCATCACGGTAGCCTGATCCGGGTCGGTGCCATTCGCGGCGGGGACAGCGGCCTGTTCTGACTCGATGCGCTGTTTCAACGCGATGAGTTCGGTTCGCTCGATGCGCAGCAGGCTGAGTTCATTTTCGGCAGATTGCGCCTTGCGTTTTTCGGCGTCGAGTTCCTCGTTGAGCGGGCCGATGCGTTTACGTAGCGCCGCAATTTCGCTGTCGCGAATATCGATCTGGCTCTGCATGCCCTCCGACGAATGTGTGGGCTCGGCCGGCTCGGGCCTGGCTCGACCTGCCTGCTTCCGTGACTGCCGAACGGAGTCCTGCATATCGCCCAGCTTTTTGCGCATCAGTTCCTGCGCGTCTTCGTGGTCGCGGATGGACCCCTGCAGTTCGTCGATACGCTTGCGATAGTGCTGGCGTTGTTCCTTCAATTGCTTGCGTGCCGATGCGGCCGCATCGCCGAGTCCGTGCACCGTGAAATAGGCCTTGCTCACGGCAAAACCGGCCGCGAAGGCGACGGCGAAAGACACCAATGCGATGATGACAGTAGTCATGTAAGGGACGCAGGCAACGACAATCCTGCCGACCGTAGTCCTTTACAGAATGACTGACCATGAGCTGTTTCACGGTTCCGGCAATGCCTTGTGTTGCGGGCGCCCGGGGCGCCCCAGGGCACCTCAGTGGGCTGCGATGGGCGCCGCCAGGGCCCGCCGAATCCGCTGGTTCGGTTCGGATGCGGCGATAGACATGGCTTTCAGGGTGCCGCCGGAAGAATCTCGGAGCAGCAGTACATCCGGCCGTTTCGGTTCGCCAGGATCGTGGCGGCAGACCGTGCCGATCGAGCCGTCCTCCAGTTCTACATTCGTCCCTACCGGGTAGACGCCGACGGCATGAACGAATTCGTCGACCAGGGCAGCATCGAATTTGATGTCGCGGCAGGAGTTCAAATAACGCAGGGCTGCGTGGCCCGACCGCGCGTGTGCGTAATCGCGATCCTGAGTCATGGCATCGTAAGTGTCGGCGATGCCGGCGATTCGGGCGTACAACGGAATCTCCGTTCCGGACATCTGGTGCGGATAGCCGCTGCCGTCGAGTCGTTCATGATGGGAGGCGACCATGTCAATGACACGTCGTTCCATGCGCGCGTTCAGGCGCACCAGCGCCACGCCGGTGTCGACGTGCCGACGGACGAATGACCGCTCGACCGAGTTGAGCCGTTTGGGTTTCGACAGGATCGTAATCGGCACGCTGGTCTTGCCGATGTCGAGTATCAAGGCGCCCAGCGCCAGTTCCCGCAAGGCGTCATGATCGAAGCCCAGTTGTCGCCCGAAGAGTATGGAAAACACGGCTGTGCCGATCGACCGCCGGTTCAGTCGCCCATGGGCCGGTTCTGTGGCGAGTAGCCACTGGACGGCGTCGGGCCATTCGAGGACATGGTCGACAAAGGCATCGAGCGTCCTGTTAATCGGTTCGATCTCGAGACGGTTGGCGCGTCGAGCCTCACGAACCGTCGCCGCGATCTGCTCCGTGGCCTCCTCCAGAAACTCGCGGCAGCCATTCAGCGGCAGCCCGGCATCGGCCGGGCGCGCGTCCGCCGAATGAGAAGTGGAAATATCCGCTGCGTCCTCACTCAGCGCGGCCAGATCCAGCATCGCGATGGAGTCGCAGCGGTTCGGATCGACGTAGACATACTCACAGCAGCGGCGCAGTACGTCGATCTGCTCATCCTGTGTAATCAGGAATCCGCGAACCTCGAACGGGGTATGCAGCCACGACCGATCCAGCTCGGCAACATACATGCCGTGCTCCAGTTGTTCACAATGAACCGGGATCAGATGTTTGGCGGCCATGGCCATGGGCTGCGTTTCCTTTCGCCGCAGTCTTTATATTAGACGTGAACTATAACCCGTGCGGCCGAAGAATGCGGCGAACTGGAGAACGCGAATCGGCGCGCGTCGAAGCCCCGTGCGGTGGAGGTTTCAGATGGTTATAGATTTTGTTGAACGCGTTATGCAAAGCACGCCGACGCACGAACCCCGGCGCGCACTGCATAGATTCACTCTTCCGTCGGCTCAAATTCTTCGATCTGCTCGAGGAGATTGATCGCGACGCTGACGAAATCGCTGTCGGTCACGATGCCGACCAGCGCGTCCCCCTCGACGACGGGCAGGCAGCCATATTTGTGCTTCTGCAGATACACTGCAGCTTGCCTCAGGTTGGCACGGGGGTCGACGGTCGCGACGTCGCGGGTCATGAATTCGCTGACGGGAACATCGCTGGCGTTCTGTGCCAGTGTGGCGTCGCTCAACTGCGATTCCGTGGCCGCCAGCACATCTCGGTGAGAAACCAAGCCTTTCAGGCTGTTGTTGCCGTTGGTAATGGGAATATGATGGATGTGCGCGTCCGACATTATCTTCTGTGCATCGGCTAGCGTGTTCTCTTCAGACAGCGTGCGAAGCTCGATCGACATGATCTCATCGACGGTAATCATGGCGCCCTCCTTTTCCCGTTGTATACGGCGCGCTTATTCCCAGTACGATATACATTAAAATATGTGAGGCGGAACAGCGGAATACGTGATTTCCACGTCGACGCTGGGGCCGCGCAGGCAATATCTTAGACTTGGTGTCGGGTCGAACGGCGGAGGATCGGGGTCATGGCGAGAGAGAAACTACAGAGGCTGATCGCAACCCTGCAGGAGGAGCTGGGCTCCGCTCAATCCATCGATGAAGAATCCAGAAAGGCGCTGCAGCAATTGATCCTCAATGTCGAAGAGATCGCGTCCGGCGATACGCCGCCTTCCGGTGATCACGCTTCGGCTGCGGGTCAGCTCGAGAAGGCGACGCTGCAGTTCGAGTCAGAATACCCGAAGCTGTCGATGATTCTTGGAGAGATCATCGACACACTCGGCAAGCTCGGAATCTAAACTCTTCTTAAGAGTTCGCCTGGCACTTCGGTTCGTGGTCTATGGGCTCGAGGCGGGCACCGACAGCAAAAATACTGCGATCGCGAGCCGGTCCTCGGCCGTCAGACGAGCGGTGTTGTCATCGATGACCGGCGACATTGCTCCGCCCGTGAAGTCGCCATCCGGCAGCATGCCGAGCTCGAGGAAGAACTCGATCTCACTGGTCGACCAGCTTCCGATGCCGGTCTTGGGGTTCGACGTGATGTCGGGAACTTTCTTTCCGTTCGGGCCGTTGCGATTGCCCGCCAGTTCCTGTTCGGCCAGTAATTTACCCAGCGAGTCGCGCGGTGTGTGGCACTCGCCGCAATGTCCGAGATGCCTGACGAGGTAGGCGCCGCGATTCCACGCGTCGTCACGTTGGACATCGGGCTCGAACCTTCCCGGTGTGAAGTTCATCAGTTGCCAGGCCCAGGCTGCGAGGCGCGAGAACAGGTACCACTCCAGCTCGTGCTCGCGGTTTTCCTGCCGTACGGGTGCCAGGCCGAACAGGTACGCCTTGATCGCCAGCGCATCGCGGCGGGACATGCCCGTGTACGACGTATATGGAAACGCCGGGTAGTAGCTGCTGCCGTCGGGCGCGACGCCGTGCCACAGGGCGTCGACGAAGTCTTCATCCGACCACGCCCCGATGCCGGTCTCGACATCGGGCGTGATGTTCGGCGAATAGAATGTGCCGAACGGCGTCTCGAGTGAATGCCCGCCGGCCAGGGGCACGGCATCGTCTTCATCCGCCGTATGGCAGCTCGTGCACCCGCCGGCATGCAGCAGGTACTCGCCTCGTTCGACTAGAGACTCGCCGCTCGCGACGTGCCACGGCGACAGGCAGACCGCCAATAGCGCGGCGCATAGCCGCGAGCGGATCAGGATCACTGCGATCGATCAGTGGCTGTGGTCGTCGTCGTCTTCCGCGCGGTAGCTCTCGTGGCAGCCCTTGCATGTCTTGCCGGCTGCTGCGAAGGCTGCGATCGCAGCTTTGGGATCGCCGCCGCTCATGGCACTTCGAAAATCTGCAGTCGCCTTCTGCGCTTTCGCTACCGCCTCGCCAAATTTGTCGGGATCTTCCCAGATCGCTGGCAAGGCGGCGGTGTCGCCTTCGCTCGAAATTTCGGGGAATATCACGTCCATCTCGGAGCTGGCCCTTGCCAGCGCGTCGACGTGACCCTGAGCGTAGTCACCCCCGTCTACCTTGTTGAACAGGATCAGTGTCAAAGCGCTCATGTGAGTTGCCATTTCTTCCATGACGGCGTGCCGATACTTGATCGCATCCTCCGCGGTTCCGGCGGCGCTGGCCGCGGACGACATCATGATGCTGAAAACGAGAAAAAGTGATGCGCGGACGACTACGCGATTCATGGGAAACTCCTGATACATCTTCGGGATAACGAAGAATAACAGGCGATCCTGAAAATTCGCGACACCGGTTGGAGGGATCTACTCTTCGGCCGTCTTCGCCGACCGCTCCTCGGTTTCGCTGCGCGTCGATTTCCGCTCGACGGTGATCTTGCTTCCCTGCCTGGCCCGCTCGCATTCGCCTTCGATATCGAAGTCCTTGCCGCCGACATTCACTTTTTCGACCCGGGTGTTGCCGTCGGGGCAGTTGATCATCTCCGCCTCGACGTCGACGGCGATTCCGGGTCGCCGCTGACCGGGAAATCCATTGGGTGGCAGTCGGTCGACGTCGTCGAACACGCGCAATCGCATCGTCTCGGATGTCTCCTCGCCTTGTTTGGATTCGTCCTGTTTGATCGTGACGTTCCAGGCAGACTCCGTGCGAGCGATGGGTTCGTCGTCTTCCTCGGCCACGGCTGGCGTGGCGATGGCGGCCGTGACCAGCAGCACCAGGATTGGGTGGATTGTGTCGCGTCGGTTCATTGCGACTACAGGATAGCGGTTTCGGGTGGGGAAACGGTGTCGGACTTCAATTAATCCGGGATTTTTTCCCGTCTCGTCAGCGGGTTGAGAGGGTGCCTTTTGGGTTGGCGGTGTTGGTATTGGAGGCGCGATCGGCCACTTGGGCGTGGCGCGGGTTAATGACTCACTGAATTCTAGCGTTCGGCTCTGTTTCCGCCGCGCAGAGCGGGGAGAATTTGCGACTCGCTAAACCTGCGGCGGCCAGCCCTGGCCGCCTGCGGAGCGACTCCGCCTTGGGCTCTAAGTACACCCGAAACACGCCAGCGTTGGGCCCCAGCGGTTCAGATACAAGGCGTGGCTCGAAGGGAATGGCCAGCCCTTGCCGAGAGGCACAACGTAGTAGCTGGGCCGCTGGGGCCCAACCCTGCGGGGCGGGGCGATTTTTCTCCATGACTGCGT
>CAZISL010000159.1:0-7360 GCA_964541975.1 uncultured Chromatiaceae bacterium
CGCCACTGGGAAGTCGGTTACTACTGTGCTTTCGACAGCGACGATCCGATCGAAAGCTGGGTGAATCCATACACCGAGGAAGAGCTCGAAGTATTCCAGTTCGTCCTGGGGCCCATCGAGCGCGAGTACTCGCCGGACGCCGTCCTGGCGCCGGGCCTGGCGCCGGTCCCATTGACGTCACACATGATGGGGCCGCGTTTCTATGTGGCGACCGAAGCGATCTCGCAGCTGCCGAACCTGTTCCAGCCGGAGGAGTGGCCGAAGCGATCCAGCGGCAAGGTGGCGAACTGGGTTTCGCTGCAAACAATCTCCGCGTTGATGGAGGACGTGCTGAATCCCGAGCTGACGTCGGCGCCGGCGAACATTCACCTGCAGAACTTCATCTCGTGGGGATCATGGATGCAGATGGGCGGCCGGCCGGGCGGCACGATGGCGCGCGCCTACGGTACGGAGGTCGATGGCTTCGATTCACTGCCGAAAAACGTGTATGACGGCTTCAAGAAGTACACCCCGGAGATTTTCGAGACGGCGACCTGGGAAGTCACGCGCTTCGACGAGTTCGACTACTTCAAACTGATGCAGGAACGCCGCGCCAAGGGCGAGGTCTGACTCTCTTATATAGGCAGCTACAATGGAAACAAGATTCTTTCAGTTCCCGGAGTACGGCAACCCGGCCGAGGTCCTCCAGCTCGCCGAGCAGGACCTGCCGGATCCGGGCCCCGGGCAGGCGCTGGTCCGGATCAGGGCGATCGGCATGAATCGCTCCGAACTCAGGTATACCCAGGGCTTCTACGTGCCGGCCCGGGAGTTCCCGACCTGCATTGGCCAGGAGGCCGTGGGCGAGATCGTCGCGCTCGGTCCGTCGGCCGATGACGGCCCGCAGGCCAACGCGGCGACACCGCTCGAGGTCGGCGCGCGGGTGGCGTTGTTACCCGGTCGCATCGATATCTGCGGGATGGGCGCCTATCGGGAAATCGGTCTGTACGACCAGGCCGCGCTGGCGCCGGTGCCGGATTCCTTCAGCGACGCCGAAGGTGCGGCGTACTGGATGGGCATCCTGACGATGGGGGGCTGCCTGGAGCAGGCGGGCCTGAACCCGGACAACGCGAAGGACAAGAAGATCCTGATCACCGCCGCGACCAGCAGCATGGGCATCGTTGCGTTGAAACTCGCCAAAGCCTGGGGTGCGGAAACCTTCGCGACCAGTCGCAGCGCGGAGAAAGCCAAGGACCTGGAAGGGGTCGCCGACCACGTCATCGTGTGCGGTGACAGCGACTCGCTGATCGAGGGCGTCAAGGCCGCGGCCGGCGATGGCGGTGTCGACGTCGCACTGGATCCGGTCGGCGCCGATTTCTACCCCGGCATGCTCGAGGTCGCCGCCACGGGTGGCAAGATCGTCAGCTACGAGTTGATCACCGGTCCCGTCGCGAACCTGTCGATACCGACGATGATGATCAAGGACGTGTCGATCCACGGCTTCGTGGTTTTCCGCGTCTATCGCATTCCGGGCCTGCTCGACACATTAATAGATCAGGGACTGCAGTACGCCGACCAGGTGCGCCCGATCATCTTCAAAGAAACCCCGTGGAAACAGGCACCCGCCGCGCTGGAAGAGCTCGGCGAAGCGAAGCACATCGGCAAGCTGATTCTGTCGGTGTCAGACACCGCGGGCTAAGTCAGGTCGGCGAAATACGTCTGCCGGATGCGGTCGATATAGCCGGCGATGTTCGGCGTGTTGCGAATGCGATCGCGCACCGGGCTCGGGAACGGGCCGTCTTTCAGATTACCGATGACGCCAAATGCGCTGGCGTCGTATGACGTCGGCTGATCGCCGAACAGGAACGGGCCGTCGACCAGTAATTGACCGAAGGCCTCGACATCCTGCTCGCCGATCGCATGGATCTCGTCCCGGGTATGACGCCCGATGCCCTGCGCGGCGAGCTTTTCGACAGCGCGTTTGCGCACCATGTCGGGCACGTACTCGAGCGCTTCCTTCGGCATGCCGGCAAATAGTTCGGCTGAGTAGATCGCGAAGCCTTCGTCCTCCGCCCACTTCGACCACGACGACACGAAGTACAGACTTTCCTCCACCAGCTTCCGGATCGCGTGTCCGAGCGCGTGTTGCCGGGGCGTCAGGCGGCCGTCGAGCGGGTCGCCGTGCTTGGTCTTGAGATGCTCGATGATCAATGCCGAGTCGCCGAGCACGCCGTCGTCCTCGATCCACGGCACCTTGCCCTTCGGCGCCTCGCGCGGATCGCCGAGCGCGATCGTGTAAGGAATGTCGGCCATCCGCAGGTAGGTCTCCAGCTTGACGCAGAAGGCACTGGGGTTCGGCAGCCCGAAGGCGCGGCGCGGCTGGTAGAGCGTCAGGATAAGGTGTCTCCCGCAATGGTTCGGAACGGTTCCGTTCCCATTCTACGGGTTAAACTCCGCGCAGCGTGTCCGCAATGCAATCGGGAGTCAGCCATCGAACCCTCACTCAAATCGAACCGCTTCACGTGTCCGCGATGTAACGAGGAGGCGGACCAGGTCTGGCTGAACGTCTACGCCGCGCCCGTCAGCAATCCGGAAGGACTTCCGCTGCGGATCGAGGGCGAAGGCCTGCGGCAGCTGAGCGAGAATCCGCAATTTCCGCCGGATATACGCGAACAGAAAGTCGCCTACTGGAACAAGGTCAACAGCGGCGAGGTCTTCCTCGATCGCTGGGTGCCGGTGCAGACAGACTTGTTTGTCGCCGGCATGGAGTTGAGCGTGTGCCGTTCGTGCCAGGGTCTGGCGGTCTGGATGGGCGGTCGATTGGCGTCAGACCCCGCTACTCGCTGACTTTCGTCGCCAGGAAATAGAGCACCCGCCGCTCGAACACGCGGCCTTGGTGCGCACCGGGCGTTGCCGATAGTATTTCCTGTATGCTTTGGGCGTGGTTGCGCATCCGCTGCGAGGATGCGCGGCCTCGCGCGGAGAGTGCCCCGGTCGCGCGGCAATAAGAACAATACAGGCCCCATGTCACCTACTGTGAAAACTGCTTTCGCGCCCTGGTTCGATTGGCGTCGCCGCCGATTCTGGCTGGTGGTCGCTCTGCTCGCCTACACGCTGGCGGGCTTTTTTCTCGTACCGTGGGTGGCGCGTACCCAGATCGTCGAGCGCTTGCAGGCGGCGCTGGCGTTGCCGGTCGAACTGGAGGAGCTGCGTTTCAATCCGTGGTCGCTGCGCGCCGAGGCGCAAGGTTTCGCCGTCCGCGAGACTGATGACCCGCGGATCGTCGGCTTCGACCGGCTCGTCGTCAACCTGCAGCTCAGCAGCCTGTTTCGTCGGGCGCTGGTGTTGCGTGAGGTCACGCTGGAGCAGCCGTTCGGTCGGTTAACGCGCCAGCCCGATGGCACGCTGAATGTCGCGCCGCTGATCGATGCCTTCACAGGCGGCGACGCCGCTTCGCCCGCCGCTGCCGACGACGGCGGCAGCCTCCGTCTGCTGATCGGCGAACTGAATATCGTTGACGGGCAAATCGATACTCGCGACGAGACGCTCGCGACGCCGTTCACCGCGACGGTCGGGCCGATCAACATCAACGTGAACGACCTGACGACGCTACCCGACCGCGCCGGCCGGCAGCGCGTCTCCGTCGAGACTGCTCAGGGAACCCGCCTTGACTGGAGTGGCACGATCGAACTCGAACCGCTAATCAGCGAGGGTTCGGTGACCGGGTCCGGCCCGTACCTGCCGCTGCTGTATCAATACTTCCAGGATCGGCTGAACTTCGAGCTGACCGAAGGCGCCGTCGAACTCGCGTTCGACTATCGTCTGAGACTGGGTCCGGCGACCGGCCTGTCGGCTGAGTTGAGCAACGCGAACACCACGCTGCGCGGCGCAACGATACAGATCAACGAGCCCGGTGGCGACGCGACTCGATTCGTCACGCTGCCGCTCGTCAGCATGGTCAACGGTGCGGCGGCCTGGCCCGAGCAGACCCTGCGCATCGACGCGCTCGAGATCGAAGACGCAGACGTCGCGATCTGGCGCGATACGGACGGCGGGTTGAATCTCCAGCGGTTACTCGTGACCGAGGCGTCCGCGGCCGAGTCCGGTGCCGTCGAATCCGCTGCGCCGGATGACGTGGAGCCGGGCGTCGAAGCCGACGCGACGACGGACATATCTGGCGCTACCTCAACAGATCGGTCCGCCGATAATTCGGCCGATACGCAAACCGTCGACGAAGCAGCATGGGATCTGTCACTCGACGCATTGCGTGTCGATAACCTGACGCTGACCTTTAGCGATCGCAGCCTCGCGGACGACAATGCCATCGTCGCCCGCAACGTGACGCTCGGCGTTCAGAACCTGTCGAACCGGCCAGGTCAGGCCTTGCCGTTCGAGCTGGCATTCGCGCTCGACGGCGGTGGCGACGTCAAGTTGGCCGGGGAGGCGAGCGTGCTGCCGGCGCTGGCGTTTCAGGCGCGGCTGGACGTGACGGCGCTGTCGCTGGCCATCGCTCAGCCGTGGCTGGCTGCGGCCGTTCCGGTCGTCATCGATTCCGGCGAACTGGAATTCGGACTCGAATTGAGCAGCAACGACGAGGACATGCTTACTGCCGACGGCAGCGTTGTTGTGCGGAAGCTGGCGGTCCGCGATACGCTGCACGAAGAACAACTGCTCGGTTGGCAAAGCATGGCGATCGACCGGGTGGCGTTCAGCGCCGGCGGCCGGCGGCTGGCCTTATCGCAGGTCGCGTTCGACGCGCCGTACGCTCGCGTGCGCATCGAAGCGGACGAGAAGACGAACTTCGAATCGCTATTGGCCGGCGACGGCGCTCAGGACGCGCCGGCAGCGGCGGCGCCGCCACCCGGCGAGCCGTTGGAGATCACGGTTGGCAAGATCACCGTCGCGGACGGTTCCGTCGACTTCACCGATCTCGCGTTGCCGTTGCCGTTCGCGGCGAAGGTTGCCGAACTCGAGGGCGAGGTCACGACGTTGTCGACGGTCAGCGCCGAACCAACGCGCATCGGCCTGGCCGGCCGCGTGGGCGAGTATGGTCTCGCCGAGGTCGACGGGCGCGTACTCACGGCCGATCCGACCGCGCTGATGGATGTCGACGTCCGTTTTCGCAATATCGCGATGCCCAAACTGTCGCCGTACACCGTGAAGTTCGCGGGGCGCGCCATCGACGCCGGTCGCATCGATCTGGATCTGGGTTACACCATCGAACAGGGTCGCCTGAACGGCGAGAACAGCATCGTCATCCGCGAACTGAAACTCGGCGACAAGGTTGATTCGAAAGATGCCGCGGACCTGCCGCTCGGTCTGGCCGTTGCGCTGCTGACCGGGCCGGATGGCACGATCGATCTCGACCTGCCGATAGCCGGGGACGTTGACGATCCGGAGTTTTCCGTCAGCAACGTCGTCATGAAGACCTTCGGCAAGCTCATCGCGAAACTCGTCACGTCGCCGTTTCGACTGTTGGGCAGTCTCGTCGGCGTCGAGTCCGAGGATTTCGGTACGGTCGAGTTTCGTGCCGGCGAGGCGGAGCTGACGCCGCCCGAACAGGAGAAGCTGGCGCGCCTGGCCGAAGCCCTGACGATGCGGCCCGCGCTGGGCTTGGTCGTCGGCGGCGTCATTGCACCGCAGGCCGACACCGCGGCACTGCAACGCGCGCGCGTCGAAGCGACGATTAATGCGCAGGTGCAATCGGTGGGCGCTACCGATGCTGACGAACCCGAGCTGCTGACGAAGCGCCGGCGCAAGGCCGTCGAAGCGCTGCTCGCCACCGCCGCACCCGACGTCGACCTGGCGGCCGAACGCGCCGCGCATCAGCGCCCGGAGGATGCGACCAAGCCCGAGGGACGCCAGGTGCTCGACGAACCGGCGTACGTCGCGGCGCTCGAAGCCCGTCTCATCGAGGCCGAGGCAATCACGAGCGCCGATCTCGACGACCTGGCCACGGCGCGTGCGCAGGCGGTCAGTCTCGCGCTCGGCACCGGCGTCGAGCTGGATGCCGCGCGCGTCACGCTCGCCGTGCCATCGATCACCGAGGCGAACGATTCCGGTTGGGTGCCGATGACGCTGGACGTAAAGTCGGGCGGGCGATAGAGAAGCCCTGGGACGGCTTGCAGCGACCGTCGAATTCGCCACAATGCCACCCATGCTTCGTTTCATCGAAAAACTGAAGCGTCGCAGCGTCTTTCGAGTCGCCGCGGCCTACGCGTTTGGCAGTTGGATTCTGATCGAGGCGGGCTCGGTGCTGTTGCCGACGTTCGGCGCATCGGAAGCGCTGTTCCGGATTTACGTGCTGGTGGTCGCCGCCGGGTTCCTGGTGGCGGTCGTCGCAGCCTGGATCTTCGAAATCACCCCGGCGGGCATCCGGCTCGAGAAAGACCTCGAGGAAGAGCCGGTCGAACAACGCGCCTCGCGACCGAAGTCCAACGCCTTCATCATCGTGCTGCTGGTCGTGGCGCTGGGGATTTCGATCACGCTCAACCTGACCGGCTTGCGCGGTCGCAGCATCGAGCCGTCGATCGCCGTCCTGCCGTTCGACAGCCGCAGCATGGACCCCGAGAACGCGATTTTCGCCGACGGAATTCAGGACGACCTGCTGACGCGCCTCGGCAATATCGAGGCGCTGAAAGTCATCTCGCGAACGTCCGTCATGGAGTACCGCGATTCCACGAAGAACCTGCGCGAAATCGCCGCCGAACTCGGCGTGGCGACCGTTCTGGAAGGCGCCGTGCAGCGCTCCGGCGACAACGTGCGCATCAACGTGCAGCTGATCGACGCCGCAACCGACGAGCATCTGTGGGCACGGACCTACGACCGTGCCCTGACGGCGAGAAATGTCTTCGAGATACAGAGCGAAATATCCGCGGCGATTGCGACGTCGCTGAGGGCAGCACTGTCCCCAGACGAAAAAGCCCGGCTTGAGACGATTCCGACCGAGAACACCGAGGCGTACCGGCTATACGTTGCCGGGCGACACAACCTGCACGAGCGCGAACTCGACACGCTGCTGGCGGCGCGGGGACAGTTCGAAGCGGCGATCGCGCTGGACCCGGATTATGCGCCGGCGTATTCAGGCCTCGCGGACGCGGCGCTGTTGCTGTACTTCAATCACAGCGCCATAACATGGGACGAGGCACGCGGCGTCGCGGAGAGTGCGCTGAAGACCGCGTTGGAGCTCGACGAAGAACTGGCGGACGCGCATGCCTCGCATGGGCTGCTGATGTCAAATCTGGAGGATCAGGCCGCGACGGGAAACGATTCCATGGCCGTGGAGGAGGCCGACCTCGAGCGCGCGATCGAACTCAATCCCAGCCACGCGAACGCCTACATGTGGCTCGCCAGCCTGCGCGAACGGCAAGGGCGTTACACAGAG
>CAZISL010000160.1:0-7105 GCA_964541975.1 uncultured Chromatiaceae bacterium
GCGCCGAAGCCAATCAGAAGTGCAACCGCAATCGCGGTAAGACCAACTACAGTTTCCATTATTTGCTCCTACAAAGCATTTTGGAGTTAGAAAAAGAAAACAAAATCTAGTGCGCCTCGTGTGCCTGGCTGAGATAGACGATCGTCAGCATCATGAATATGTAGGCTTGAAGCGTAATTATAAGAATATGAAACACCGCCCACATGAAATGCAGGGGCAGTTGATAGAAACCGAGCAGCGCGATGAGGATGAACATCAGCTCACCGGCATACATGTTGCCGAACAGTCGCAGCGACAGCGACAGCGGCTTGGCCAGCATCGCGACCGTCTCCAGGATGAAGTTGAACAACATGACGAGCGGCCACAGGATCTTCGGCACGCCGAGGTCCTTCGGGTTCAGCGGCTGCATCGTCAGCTCGCCGATGAATCCGCCGATGCCCTTGACCTTCAACGAGTAGAAGATGATCAGAGCGAATACCGACAGCGCCATGGCGAACGTGATGTTCGGGTCCGTGGAGGGCACGACCTTCAGATACGGCACGCCCGACAGTTCCGCGACCTTCGGCAACCAGTCGACCGGAATCAGGTCCATCAGGTTCATCAGGAAGACCCACACGACGATCGTCAGCGCCAGCGGCGCTATCAGTGGGTTCTTGCCGTGAAATGTGTCTTTGACACTGCTGTTGACGAGGTCGACGATAATCTCGACGAACGCCTGCAGCTTGCCGGGCTTACCGGCGGTCGCATTCCTGGCGACATGGCCGAAAACGCCGATTAATACGAGCCCGAGGAGGATCGCGAACACCATTGAGTCGACGTTGATCGCCCAGAAGTTGCCGGAGCAGTGATTCCAGATCCAGTTGCCGGCTTCGTCCTTGCAGACCTGCAAATTCTGCAGGTGATGCTCGATGTAACCGGAAGTCGTCTGTTCGGTGCCTGATGCCATGTTTTGATCGGTCTTTAAGTTTGAGGAGGAAGCGCTACTCAGTGCCGTTTTTATCCGCGCTATTTCTTCTGGCTTCTTGTCAGCTCGGTTATGTTGTCCCGGGTAGCCCTGTCTTCAGCGCGACCCAATAAACGATGTAAATCGAAATGTAACCAATCAAGAACGGCAACATCTCGACGTTCAGTACCCTGATGGCCGCTATGGTCAGCGCCACCGTCAGGACGATCTTCACGACTTCGCCGACGTAAACGCCGCGCATGAAGCCAGCCGGATCCTTGCTCGCATCGACGCGGAACATGCGCAGCGCCTGGTAGGTACCGGCGATGATCCCGATGCTCCCGCCGGTCGCGGCCGACAGCCCGGAGGCTGGCCCGCCCAGCAGACTCGCACCCGCCGCAACGACGCCGGCCAATAGAACCTGCCATCCGGCCAGCCTGAACGCGGCTCTTTGCAGCATATGATTGCCTGCCGTTGCCCTGCTTCACATCCCATTCTTGGGTGGATGCGAGACTGCGCGGATACAAAAAAAAGCCACTTCAACCGCCGTCGTTCCGGGGATGTGTGGCATTCAACCGACAGACGCCTGTCGGCGAGCCGGCGTATTTTACGGCGCCGTCAGATGGGGTTCAAGTGGATCCGCGCCGGGCGGATAGCGGCTTATACCTATATCCCGAAATGGGCGCTACTGGATGTGCTCCAGGATTCCGTCCAGCTCGTCGATGCTGTTGTAGGCGACGATCAGTTTCCCTTGACCCTTCGCGCCATGCTGGATGCTGACCCTGGCGCCGAGGCGCTGGGACAGGTCGTCCTGTAAACGCCGAATGTCGGGATCCAGCTTCTGGGTCGGTGCTTTGGCGGGTTTGTCGTCACCCTGCAACAGTCGTTTGACCAGCGCTTCCGTCTCGCGAACCGACAGCCCCTTGCTCGCGATCCTGGCGGCAATCTCGGCCTGCTTGTGTTCGTCCGCGATGCCGAGCAGCGCCCGCGCATGACCCATCTCGAGCTCGCCCGCCTGCAGCCGCTTCTTCGCGGCGTCGCCCAGATCGAGCAGGCGCAGCAGGTTGCTGACGGCGGCGCGCGAACGGCCAATCGAGTCAGCGGCCTCCTGGTGGGTCAGTTCGAATTCGTCGATCAGGCGGCGCAGGGCGGTCGATTCTTCGAGTGGATTCAGGTTCTCGCGTTGGATGTTCTCGATCAGCGCAACGGCAATGGCCGCGGAATCGGGGATGTCCCGAACGACGGCGGGAATCTCGTCCAGGCCGGCAATCTGGGCGGCTCTCCAGCGACGCTCGCCGGCGATGATCTCGTATTGCTGCTCGCCGGCGGCGTTACGTGGCCCAATCGGCCGGACGACGATCGGCTGAACGAGCCCCTGGGCGCGGATCGAATCCGCGAGCTCCTCGAGCGATTCCTGATGCATGTCCTGCCGCGGTTGATAAATACCCCGCTGCAGCAGGTCGACCGGTATCTCACGCAGTCCGCCATCGTTGGAACCTTGCGCCGGGGCGTCGGCATTCAACGGTTCCACGGTCGCGAGTTGCACGTCTCCCAGCAGGGCGTCGAGCCCTCTGCCCAATCCCGTCTTTTTTGCGCTCATGTGATTCTCATTCACCCGATCGATGGATGACGCATTCTAGCCCTAATCGATTCGATCGTAACCCGGCATCAGGCAACTCCGACGACAGAATCGCCAGACTCGCGCGCGATGATTTCCTGAGCCAGCGACATATAGGCCTTCGCGCCCCGCGACCCGCGATCGTGATACATCGCCGGCACGCCGAAGCTCGGCGCCTCTGCCAGACGCACGTTGCGCGGGATAACGGTCGCATACACCTTGTCGCCGAAATGCCGGAGTAGCTGATCCGAAACCTCGTTCGCCAGCTTGTTCCGCGGGTCGTACATCGTGCGCAACAGGCCCCTGATCTGCAGCCGGTGATTGACGGTGTTGCGCACCTGCTTGACCGTCTCGAGCAGTGCCGACAGGCCCTCCAGCGCGTAGTACTCACACTGAATCGGGATCAGCGCCCCGTCCGCCGCCGTCAGCGCGTTCAGCGTGAGCATGTTGATGGTCGGCGGGCAGTCGATCAGCAGATAGTCATACAGGCCGCTGATCGGCTCGAGCGCGTTGCGAAGTTTCATCTCGCGCCCAATCTCCTGCAGCAGGCGCACTTCGGCGACCGTCAGGTCCGCGTTGCCGGGCATGAGCCAGAAACCGGTCTGCTCGACCTCGGTGATTGCATCCTTGGCCTGGGCGTCGCCGAGCAGGACGTCACAGGTCGTGATTTCGAGCGATTCCTTTTCAATACCGCAACCGGTCGTCGCGTTGCCCTGCGGATCGATATCGATGAGGAGCACGCGGCGGTTCGAGGCCGCCAGCGATGCGGCGAGATTCACGCAGGTCGTCGTCTTGCCGACGCCGCCCTTCTGATTCGTCACCGCGATGATGTCGCCCATGATTTCGCCTGCCCCCGTTTACTGAACCGATTCTAGCCAATGCCGGGGCTGATCCGGGGTTTTTTCTCAGTCCGACCGTTCGAGGACGATGATATGCCGGTCGCCCGGCACACCCGGCACCGCGACCCGGTCGGCCTGCGTTGCCGACCAGCTCACCGGCAGTCCGGCGAGTTCGTCGTGCGGCATGCGTCCTTTCATCGCGACGAGCCGGCCGCCGCGCGCGACGAGCGACCCACACCGATCGACGAACTCCCCGATGCTCGAAAACGCCCGGCACACGACCGTGTCGTAAGGATCCGGCGCTGCATAACTCTCGACGCGCGACTGGACGACCTCGACGTTCTCGAGTCCCAGTTCGGCGACGGCGTGGCGGACGAACCGGACTTTCTTGCCACCCGAATCGAGCAGGCAGAACTGTCGCTGTGGTTCCGTCACGGCCAGCGCGAGTCCCGGGAAACCTGCGCCGGTGCCAACGTCGAGTATGCTCGCGCCGTGCAGGTACGGCCGAACCGCCAGTGAATCGAGAACGTGCCGCCCAATCATCTCGCGCGGGTCGCGCACCGCCGTCAGGTTAAACGCCTTGTTCCACTTGTCGAGCATGACCAGCAGCCGCGCGAGCGTTCCGGCTTCGCCGTTGTCAGTGCTCGCGCCGAGAGCGTGCATGCCATCGCGCAGGCGTTCTTCGAGTTCGGTGTCGGATATCAGCACCCGTCCCTCTTCAGTCGAGCTTTACGATCGTCCGGCCGATGACCTGGCCATCGATGTATGCGGCGAACGCATCCGGCAACTCGTCGAGCAAAATCTCGCGGTTCGCAATCGCATCGATATGCGGCGCGCTCAGGTCGCTCGCGATGCGGTTCCAGACTTCGATGCGCAGGTCGCGCGGTACCTCGACCGAGTTGATACCGAGCAGAGTCACGCCGCGCAGGATGAACGGCAGCACCGTTGTCGACAGATCGATACCCGCAGCGAGGCCGATGCTGGCGATGTTGCCGTACGGCTTCGTCGTCCGCGTGAACCAGCCGAGGATGTCGCCGCCGAGGCTGTCGACGGCACCGGCCCAGATCGCCTTCTCCAGCGGTTTCGTGCCGAGCTGATGATGACCGATGTTCATGATGTCCGACGCGCCAAGGTTGCGGAGGTACTCATCGGCCGTCGTCTTGCTGGTCATTGCCGTCACGTCATAGCCGCGCGCGCTGAGCATATCGATCGCGATGCTGCCGACGCCGCCGGTCGCGCCATCGACCGCGATCGGCCCCTGTTCCGGCGACTGACCGTTCTGCTCCATGCGGTGAATGGCCAGCGCGGCGGTGAAGCCGGCCGTACCGAGTGCCATTGTCGTGCGCAGATCCAGGCCGTCAGGCAACGGCGTCAGCCAGTCCCCCTCGAGCCGCGCGTACTCGGCGAAGCCGCCGTCGTGCGTCTCGCTGAGGCCGCAGCCGTTCACCATGACCGGATCGCCCGCGCTGAATCGCGCATCGCTTGAAGTCACGACGTGGCCAGCGATATCGACGCCGCCGACCAGCGGGAATTTCCTGAGAATCCGGCCCTTGCCGGTCCCCGCGAGTGCGTCCTTGTAGTTGATACTCGACCACGCGCCCTTGACGACGACGTCACCGTCGCAGAGATCGTCGAGGGAGATGTCGTCGAAGCGCGCTTCGACCTTGCGGCCGTCTTCGGAATGAATCCGGAAGGCCTTGAAGTGATTCGTGTCGGACATGTTTCGCTTCCAAATAAAATGGGGCCAGACACCCGCACAGGTGTCTGGCCCCAATTCTTACCGAATATCGCCCTTATTCGTTAGCTAGTTTTCGTAGGCGGCCGTATAAAGCCCCTGCTGTGCTGCGAAATATGCCGCCAGATCGACGATGTCTGCGTCCGTCAGCGCCGCAGCCTGGCCGGCCATGACCGGATCCTTGCGGGCACCCGACTTGTATTGGCTCAGCGCATTCTCGATGTAGTCCTCGTGCTGTCCCGCCAGGGTCGGCCAGTTACCGGTCGCGCTGATGCCGCCAGGCCCGTGACAGGCGGCACACACCGCGGCCTTCTCCTGGCCGCGGGCAATCTTCGCGCCGCTGCGCGGCTTGCCCTGCTCGAGCTCACCCTGGCTCACGAAGTAAGCAGCGACGTCCTTCATGTCCTGATCGGACAGGGTCGCAGCCTGCGCCTGCATCGTCGGATGGCCCCGCGTCTCGTTCTTGTATCCCTGCAGCGCGATGATCAGGTAGTCCTCGTCGAGTCCGCCCAGTTTCGGCACCCGGTAAGAAGGATAGGCGTTGCGGTAGCCCGGGATTCCATGGCAACCGAGACAGGTGTCGGCGAGCTCCGCGCCGCGCTCGACGTTGCCGCCGGCCCACGTCGTCGTGGATACAGCCGCCAGCATGCAGGTGACGACGCTGATCAGAAGTGTTTTGTTCATGAGGATCTCGATACTCCATCTGCCGCGGGCACAGGGCCGCGCGGCGGCTATGTTAGTGGCCCGGAGACGATTTTTCCAGATCGGACATTACGTACCGGGGGGCCGAGCGTGAGTGCCGTCAGATCTCACCCGCCCGGTGACACGCCACGATCGTCTGGTCGACGCGCCGCAACTCCGGCACCTCCGACGCACAACGCTCGACCACATGCTGACATCGCGGGCGAAAAGCACACCCCGTCGGCAGTTCCAGCGGCGACGGCACGTCGCCTTCCAGTACCGTGCCGCGTCGTGCGCGCTCGATCTTCGGATCGGGCACCGGGACTGAGTCGATCAATGCCCTCGTATAGGGGTGCAACGGCCTCTCATACAGGTCGTCCCGGTCGGCAATCTCGACCACACGGCCGAGATACATCACGACGATGCGGTGGCTGATTTGCCTGACGACGGCCAGGTCATGTGCGATGAAGATCAGCGATAGGCCGAGCTCCGACTGCAGGTCCTTCAGCAGGTGCACGATCTGCGCCTGGATCGTCACATCGAGTGCGCTGACCGGTTCGTCGCAGACGACCAGCCGCGGCTCCAGCACCAACGCGCGCGCAATGCCGATCCGCTGGCACTGCCCGCCCGAGAACTCATGCGGATAACGGTTCATCATCGACTCTTCCAGGCCGACGCGTTGCAGGATCTTCGCTGCTCTCGCGACGCGCTCCTGCTTCGACAGCTCCGGATGAAACGTCTCCAGCGGCTCCGTGACGATATCGCGTACGGTCATGCGCGGGTTCAACGAGGCGAGCGGATCCTGCAGAATCAGCTGCATGTCCCTTCGCGCCATGCGCAGCGAATCCCGGTCCAGGCCTTCGAGGTCGCGCCCGAGCAAGACGACCCGGCCACTGGCCGTATCGACCAGGCGCAGTATTGCGCGCGCCAGTGTCGACTTGCCGCAGCCCGACTCGCCGACGATGCCGAGCGTCTGCCGAGCACCGACTTCGATATTGACGCCTTCGACGGCACGCAGCACCGTCGGCGCCTGGAACAGGCCATCCGCCGCGATGCGAAAATGCACGCTCAGGTCTTCTGCCGTCAGGACGCTGTGCGCTGACCGGTTGCCGGCGTTGATGCCGGCGGTCGCCTCGTCCAGTCGCGGCACGGCCGCGAGCAACGCCTTTGTGTAGTCGTGTTTGGTCGAATAAAAGATTTCGTCCGTCGTGCCCGACTCGACCGCCAGCCCGTTCTGCATGACGAGCACACGATCGCAATTGCCGGCGACGATGCCGAGATCGTGCGTG
>CAZISL010000161.1:0-14029 GCA_964541975.1 uncultured Chromatiaceae bacterium
ATCGTCGACTCGCCCCAGCCCTTGTGGCAGCACTCGAGCGCCGAGCGCATCAGGTCCGTGTTGCCGACGCACTCGAAAGAATAGTCCACGCCGCCGTCCGTGATGTCGACGATGACATCCTGGATCGGGCCATCGTGATCCCGCGGGTCGACGAAGTCAGTCGCGCCGAGTCGCATCGCCATCTCGGTCTTGCCGGGGTTGATATCGATGGCGAGGATCCGGCTCGCCTTCGCCATCACCGCGCCCTGGATCACGCTGAGCCCGATGCCGCCGAGGCCGAAGACTGCGACCGTCGCTCCGGGCTCCACGTTGGCGGTGTTCAGTACGGCGCCGATGCCGGTCGTGATGCCGCAGCCGAGCAGGCAGACCTTGTCGAGCGGCGCCGCCTTGTTGATCTTGGCGATCGAGATCTCGGGCATGACCGTGTATTCGGAAAAGGTCGACGTTCCCATGTAGTGGTAGATCGTCCGACCATCGGACGAGAATCGACTCGTCCCGTCCGGCATCAAGCCCTGCCCCTGGGTCACGCGGATCGCCTGGCACAGGTTGGTCTTGCCGGACGTGCAGAAGCTGCACTCGCCGCACTCGGGTGTGTACAGGGGGATGACGTGGTCGCCGACCGCGACGCTCGTGACGCCGGCACCGACTTCCTCGACGATTCCGCCGCCCTCGTGCCCGAGCACGGCCGGAAAGAGCCCCTCCGGGTCCTCGCCCGACAGCGTGAAGGCATCGGTGTGGCACACGCCGGTGGCGACGATGCGCACGAGTACCTCGCCCTCTTTGGGGGCGGCGACGTCGATCTCTTCGATAGCCAGCGGTTTGCCGGCTTCCCATGCAACGGCGGCTCGGGATTTCATTGGGTGTCTGCTCCGGTTTGTTGACGGCGTGACGCCGCGTGTGTTGCCTGATTGTAGTATCCGCGCCCGCTTGCGGAAACCGAAAGTACGCTGTACAAGTTCCGTCCATGAACGAGCAGAGTTCAAGCGAGTGAAAGACCTGGAGAAACTCCGGTCGCGTCTGACCGATCTGGATCGTCGGATCCTGGATGCGGTGGCCGAGCGACAGGCCGTCGTCGAGGAGATTGGCGCGGTCAAAAGGGACGCGGGCAAGGCGACGCGCGATTATGCGCGTGAAAAGCAGGTGATCGACGCGGCGCGCACCGGCGCCGAAGAGCTCGGCCTGCCGCCGGCACTTGCCGAAGCGCTGATGGAACTGTTGATCCGCACGTCGCTGACGAAGCAGGAGCGGGCGCGGGTTCGTGCCGAGGGCCGGGGTCATGGCCGCAAGGCGCTGGTCATCGGCGGCGCCGGGCAGATGGGCTTGTGGTTTGTCGACTTTCTCGATTCGCAGGGATTCGACGTCATGGTCGCCGACCCGGCCGGGGCCGCGGCGGGTTATCCGCACGTCGACGATTGGAAGACGACGCCGGACGAGTTCGACGTCACGGTGATCGCCGCGCCGATCGGTATCTCGGCTCGCATCCTCGACGATATTGCCGACATGGGCCGCAAGGGCCTGATCTTCGATATCGGCTCGCTGAAATCACCGCTCGACGGGGCGCTGCGGAGGCTCGCGGCGAGCGGTGCGAAGGTCACGTCGATGCATCCGATGTTCGGTCCCGATACCGAGTTATTGTCGGGGCGTCACGTCCTGTTTCTCGAGGTCGGCGTCCCGGAGGCAACGGCCGAGGCGCGTGAGTTGTTCGCGTCGACCATGGCGCAGCAGATCGAGATGGATCTCGAGCACCACGATCGCCTGATCGCCTACGTTCTTGGACTGTCGCATGCGCTGAACATCGCTTTCTTCACGGCACTCGCCAAGAGCGGCGAGAAGGTGCAGGGTCTGGCGGAGTTATCGAGTACGACCTTCGACGCGCAACTCGACGTGGCGAACAAGGTTGCCGCGGAGAGTCCGCAGTTGTACTTCGAAATTCAGGCGCAGAACCCGCACAACCTGGCGACGCTCAACGAGCTCGCGGACGCGGTTCAGGAGATCACGAGCGCGGTAGAGACCGGCGACGAAGCGGCGTTCGTGGAGCTGATGGAAAAGGGCCGGGAGTACCTGGCGAGCCGCCGCTAAAGCCGGTCAGTGTCTGTCGCTAGTCGGCTGTCGTCGGATCGATGATGCCGCGTACTTCCGCAATAGAGTTCGCCGGGAATCTCTCTCGATAACGAAATCGGCTAGGAGATTTCCAGCCAGCCCTTGGCGGATTGAATGTCGCCGAAGAACTTCAGCGGCCCGCCGCGGATCGTCGCGACGCTTTCCAGGAATTCGACGCTGGATTTCGATGCGTCGTGCGTTTCGACGACCGCAATCCGCAATCTCAGACCGGCGATCTTTTGGCCGAGCTCGAAGATGTCCATCAGGGACAGGCGAACGTTCGTATTGTGACCCATGACGAGCGCATTCTTGCAGCCCGACGTTTTGCAGATTTCCGACAACTCGGCCAACCACGCGGACTGGTCGGCCATGACGACCTCGTATCCCGGCGATCGTTCGACCAGGACATGGTCCGTCTTCACGGAAATTTTCTGTTTCGAATTTCTCATCTGCATCGACGCTTCGTCTCGCAGCATATGGTCGCATATGGTTAGAAATCTGCAATGCCGTAGCGGGCTGACGACCGTCGAATGCCGCCGATGACTGAAGAAAGCAGGCCTGTTCGGTGGCGATTAGTCACGTGGAGAGATCGTGCGGCCCAGCAGGAACAAAAACAACGGAACGCCGATGACGGCGGTGATCGCACCGACCGGGAGTTGGCGCGGCGCCGCGATGGTCCTCGCAACAGTGTCGGCGATGACGAGCAGACTGCCGCCGGCCAGCGCCGCGTTCGGCACCAGTGTGCGATGATCGGCGCCCCCGACCAGCCTGCACAGGTGCGGTACGACCAGGCCGATGAATCCGACCGTGCCCGCGGTCGTCACCGCCACCGCGGTCAGCATCGAACTCAGCAGGTAAATGCTCACCCGCACGGGCCGAACCCGTAACCCCAGCAACGCCGCCTGCTGATCGCCCGTCGCAAGAACATTCAGTGAGCGCGCGAGGACGAGCCCGGCGGCGACGGCCATGGCTGCCGCGATCAGGCTCGGCGCCGGGTTGCCGGCGAACGAAAAATCGCCCATCAGCCAGAACAGGATGCCGCGGACATTGGCTTCGGGCGCCGTCGCCAGGATCAGGCTGATGACGGCGCCCCAACCGGCCGCAATGACGACACCGGTCAACAGCAATCGGCCCGGCGCCCAGTCGCCGTGGTAGCGCGCGATCAGGAAGACGAGCAGCGTGCTGGCCAGCGCACCGCCGAAAGCCGCCGCGTCGATGATGAACGCGCCGGCGCCGGCGAGCATCGCCAGCAGCGCGGCGACGGCCGCACCTCCGGAGGTGCCGAGGATGTAGGGGTCGGCGAGCGGATTGCGCAACAGGACCTGCATCAGGACTCCGGCCAGCGCCAGGGTCGCACCCGTGCCGAAGGCCGCCAGCGCTCGAGGCAATCGTAACTTCAGCAGGATGTCGCTGGTCGACGTTTCCGCCGCACCCGACAGGACGTCGATCAGGTCGGCGGGACCGGCATGGCCGCTGCCGATGCCGAGCGCCAGGCCGAGCGACGCGAGAGCAAGCACCGCCAGCGCGAAAAGCATTCGCGAAGGCGCGAGTCTTGCCTGAGTCGTGATCATTGTCGCGCTCGAAGTAACGGGCTCCAGTGCGGAAGTGTACTTGTCCGTGGCGGCGCAAACACGAATATGGAAGAATGCTGCGCAAAGAGGGTATTGCATGGATGACATCGATGAGGATGGATTTCGCGCGAATGTAGGCATCGTTCTCTGCAATCAGGCCGGGTCGTTGCTGCTCGGGGGGCGCGTTGGTCAGAACGGCTGGCAATTCCCGCAGGGCGGCGTTCAGGTCAATGAGACGCTCGAGCAAGCGATGTATCGCGAGCTCGAAGAAGAAGTTGGCCTGCGTCCCGACGACGTCGAGGTGCTGGGTTCGACGCGTGACTGGATTCGCTACACGTTGCCGGAGCGTTACGTCCGACGGCACGTTGCGCCGTTGTGCATCGGCCAGAAGCAGCAGTGGTTCCTGCTCCGATTAATCGGTAACGAAAGCCGCGTGTGCCTGGATACGACCGAGACCCCGGAGTTCGATCGGTGGCGGTGGGTCGAGTACTGGCTGCCGGTTCGGGAAGTGATTTATTTCAAACGCCGCGTTTACGTGCAGGCTCTGCAGGAACTGGGGCCGTTCCTCTTTCCTGACGGCTTGCCGGCGCGGCCGGATTGGTGGGTAAGAGATTGGGATCGCCAGCGCCGCGCGTAAAGGCGGGCCGCAAGAGTCCCTCGGTGCATGAACCGCTGCTCGACCGCGGACAGTTGTTTGCGCTCGTCGGCTTCGTGTGCGCGTTGCTGTTCGTGTGGATCGCGTTCGAACTCGGACAGATTCGCGCGGGCCACAACAGCTTCGAGGCGAGAGAGGGCTACAACGAGGTCGAACGCATTCTTCGCCAGGAGCGCGAAGATACCCAGCGGCTGCGCGAGCGCGTCGCGCAGCTCGAGACGAATAGCAAGATCGACAACGAAGCCTACGCCAAGGTGGAAGCAGAACTGGCCGGCCTCGAAGCGGAAATTCTGACGCAACAAGAGGAGCTCGCTTTCTATCGCGGCATCGTCGCCGATCAGCAATCCGGTCTGCGCGTCCAGGATTTTGTGTTGTGGCCCGGCGACGGTCCGCAGTCGTACAGCATGCGACTCGTCCTCGCGCAGGCGATGCGCGCCGGCACCCGCATATCGGGCTCCGTGGAGCTCGAGATCGAGGGCATGCAGGACGGCAAGCTCCGCAAGCTGGGCCTCCGCGACCTGATCGCCGAAGAGCCCCGCCCGCGCCGTCTGGACTTTTCCTTCCGCTATTTCCAGAATCTCGAAGCGGAACTGGTTCTGCCCGAGGGTTTTGTCCCGGCGCGCGTCAAGGTCAAGCTCAGGCCGAAGGGTAAGTCCTCGGAATCTATAGAAAAATCATTTGACTGGGCCGTCAAGGCGGGCTGAGGGCGCGGGGGGTTCTCCCCATCAATGTGACAGATTTGGGGTTTTCAGGGTTTTCGCCCCGGTAGACTATGGATATTCGGGCAGCGACGCTCGGGCGCGATTCAACAAGGAGAGACGAATGTTTGGCATCAAAGGGCGCAGCAAGGGAGTGATCCATACCCTGATCGGTGACAGTAGCCGCATCAAGGGCGATCTGCGTTTTGAGGGCGGATGTCATATCGACGGTGTCGTCGACGGCAGCGTGATCGCCGACAAGGATCCGGACGCTTTCCTGAGCATCAGCGAGGAAGGATTCGTCGACGGCAGCGTGCGCGTGCCGCGCGTGCAGCTGAACGGTAAGGTCCAGGGCGATGTCTACGCGAGCGAGAAAGTCGACCTCGGTCCGACCGCCAAGGTCAATGGCAACGTCCACTACGAATTACTCGAGATGGCCGCCGGCGCGGAAATCAACGGCAAGCTGATCCACCAAGGCAGCCAGTCGCATGCTGCGAACGCGCCGCGACCGACGGCCGCCGAGAAGCTGAAGAAAGAGAAAGAAGACAAGGAAGACAAGGAAGACAAGGAAGACTCTCTCGGCAGCGCCGAGCCGGTCTAGCAGCCGGGTTAATCAGTACACGACACAATTAGGGGTCGGGGCCGAATTAATTTACCCTTACGGCATGTGCGCTGCTTCCGGATTTCGTTAATTCGACTCTGAACCTTACCGTGCCCCTGTTTCAGAAATCCCCCTCCGCAGAATCTGAAGTTCTGGCGGCCGTAGATCTCGGCTCGAACTCCTTTCACATGATTGTCGCGCGGCTGTCGCATGGGCAGCCGATTGTGATCGATCGCCTTCGTGAGATGGTTCGGTTGGCCGCCGGGCTCGACAAATACAATCGGCTCAGCGAAGAGAGTCAGCGCGTCGCACTGGATTGCCTGGCGCGATTCGGTGAGCGGATCCGTGACATGCATGCCGACAAGGTTCGCGTCGTCGGCACCAGCACACTGCGACGAATCGATCGCTACTCCGGTTTCATCGAAAAGGTCGAGGAAGCGCTCGGCCATCCGGTCGAGATCATTTCCGGTGTGGAAGAAGCGCGGCTCATCTATCAAGGCGTCTATCGCAGCTCGCCCGGGGTCGACGGCACGCAACTGGTCGTCGATATCGGCGGCGGCAGCACGGAGATCATCAGCGGCACCGGACCCGATACGGATGACAAGGAAAGTCTGAAGATGGGCTGCGTCGGCATCTCCCAGAAATTCTTCAGCGGCGGCAAGCTGACCAGGCGACGGTTCGACAAAGCACGGGTGGCCGCTCGGCTGGAGATCGAACCGGTGCGAAATCGATTCCTGCGGCACCAGCCTCTCCGCGTTATCGGCGCATCCGGAACGATCCGGGCGGCTCGATCGGTACTGACGGAGATTGCGGACGAGCCGACCGACATTACGGTCAAGGGACTCGAGGAACTGATCGAGCGGTGTATCGATGCCGGGCATGTGGACCGCCTGGGCTTGCCCGGTCTGTCGCCACAGCGTGCTCCTGTGTTTCCCGGGGGTATCGCGATCCTGATCGAAGTCGTGACCGCGCTGAAATTCGAGACGATGTCGGTATCCGACGGGGCGCTCCGCGAGGGTTTGCTCTACGACATGATCGGACGCCTGAGCGACGAGGACGCACGCGAGCGCAGCGTGCGCGCGATGGAGGGCCGCTTCAACGTCGATCAGGAGCAGGCGGCGCGCGTTGAGGCGACCGCGATGATGCTGCTGGACCAGGTGGCGGCCGACTGGAAGATCGACAGCCTGATCGATCGGCAAATGCTTCGTTGGGCGGCGCGCCTGCACGAGACTGGTCTCGATATCGCGCACTCCGGCTATCATCAACACGGGGCCTATCTGCTCGAATACTCCGACATGCCGGGGTTTCCAACCGGCGAGCAGCAGGTTCTGGCCTGCATCGTCGCGGGCCATCGGGGCAAATTCAGTCGCAATTCTTTCTACGACGAGATCCCTGGCTCATGGGGCCGTCGCACCAAGCGGCTGACAGTGCTGCTGCGCCTAGCGGTGTTATTGAATCGCAGTCGATCCAGCGATAACGCGACGAACGTGGCGTTGCGGGTGAAGGGACGAGAGATTTCCGTCAGCGTGCCCGGGGAGAGTCACGACACCGGACCTCTGACGTGGGCCGACCTGGAGCGGGAGGTCAAGCTGCTGGCCGATGCCAATCTCGACATGACGCTCGAGATGATCCCGGCGGACGCGAGCATCAGCTAGGTCAGAGCGGTAGCGGCGAGTCCGCGAACATGGCGAGCAGGGTCGACTGAGCGCATATTGGCTCGGCATCCACTGTCGGCGCGATCTTCATATAGCTGCCGTCTGACTGCAGTTCCCAAGCCTGCTGGTTATCGTTGAGGAACAGTTCCAGGTCGGCAAGCAGCCGGGCCTTGATGTCCGGATCTTCGATCGGGTAAGCGACTTCGACGCGGCGGAAGAAGTTGCGATCCATCCAGTCGGCGCTGGCGCAGAACACCTTCTCCTCCCCGTTGGAATGGAAGTAAAACACTCGCGAGTGCTCCAGGAATCGCCCGACGATAGAGCGCACGCGGATATTGTCGGACACCCCGGGCATGCCCGGGCGCAGGCAGCAGATCCCGCGGACGATCAGGTCGATGAACACGCCGGCGGATGAGGCCTTATAGAGCGCCTGGATGACTTCCGGCTCGACCAGTGCGTTGAGCTTGGCAATGATATGGCCCGCGCCACCGTTCTCGACGTTGCGGATTTCCTGCTCGATGTGTTCGATGATCTTCGCGTGCAGGAAGAACGGTGCCTCGTAGACACGCTTCAGCGGCGGCGTCTGCATCATGCTCGTCAGCTGCATGAAGACTTCGTGGATGTCCTCGCCGAGCTGCTCGTCGGCGCTGAACAGGCTGTAGTCCGTATAGATCCGCGCTGTGCCCGGATGGTAGTTGCCGGTGCCGAGGTGCACGTAGCGCTTCAGGCGCCCTTCCTCACGTCGCACGACCAGCGCCATTTTGCAGTGAGTCTTGAATCCGACGACCCCATAAACCACGTGCGCGCCTGCTTCCTGAAGGCGGTTCGCGAGCTGAATATTGGCGGCTTCGTCGAATCGCGCGCGCAACTCGATGCTCACCGTCACTTCCTTGCCAGCTTCGGCCGCCGCGATCAGCGACTTGGCAATCGGCGAATCCGCGCTGGTGCGGTACAAGGTTAACTTGATCGCGAGTACATCCGGATCCTGGGCGGCCGTGCTGATCAAGTCGACGACGGGCCCGAATGACTCGTACGGATGTTGCAGCATGAATTCGCCCTGCGAAATCGTGTCGAAAATCGTATTCGCACCGATCAGTGCGTCGGGCATGCTCGGCGTAAACGGCGGGTCCTTCAGATCGTCACGCTGCACCAGTGTGTACGCCTCCATCATGCGATTGAGGTTCACCATGCCGTTGACCTGGTAGAGGTCCTGCTCTTCGAGCCCGAACATGTTCAGCAGGTAGTGTGCAAGGTCGTCCGGACAGTCCACGGCCACCTCGAGCCGCACGGCAGCGCCGTAGCGGCTGGCGATCAGCTCGCCTTCGAGCGCTCGCTTGAGGTCGTCGATTTCCTCGGGGTCGACGTAGAGATCGCTGTTACGCGTCACGCGAAACTGAAAGCAACCCGTGATCTCCATGCCCCTGAATAATTCATCGACGAATGCATGGATGATCGCCGACAGGAATACGAAATCGTTGGGCCCGGTATCAGCCAGATGATTCGGGAGGCGAATCAGTCGCGGCAGGGAGCGCGGCGCCTGCACGATCGCCTTGGTGCATGGGCGCCCGAAGGCGTGAATGCCTTCGAGGCCGACGACGAAATTCAGGCTCTTGTTAAGAATGCGCGGGAACGGGCGCGCGGGATCGAGCGAGATCGGGCTCAACACCGGCGCGACCTGGCGGTAGAAGTATTCGTGCAACCATTCGCGTTGCTCGTCGTTCCACAGGGCTCGCCGAATGAACCGGACGTTCTTTTCTTCGAGTGCCGGGAGGATCGAGTCGTTCAGCAACTTGTACTGCTCGTCGACCATTTCGTGCGCTCGTTCGCTGACCTGTTGCAGCACGAAATGCGGGCTCATCATGTCCTGGCCCGCGGGCGTCGCGCCGGACTCCAGCCGCTGTTGCAGACCACTGACGCGAATCTCGAAGAACTCATCCAGATTCGTGGAGACGATGCACAGGAACTTCAATCGCTCGAATAGCGGAACCGATGCGAGCGTGGCCTGATGTAATACCCGACGATTGAACTCGAGCACACTGAGTTCACGATTGATGTAGTAATCGGGGAGTGTCAGGTTGGGGATGTCCACTGCGGAGGCCTCTTGTTAGGCCTATAAATATAGCAGTCCGTGCGGCGTAAGATGTTGTTCCATTCCGCATTTTGCATAATGCTGGAAGGGGATCGGCAGCGGTGTCGGTGTCGGATCCGGTGCCAGATCCGGTGCCAGATCTTTAGATCTGGCACCCGTCGATCTAACGGGTGCTGGGTGCCAGAAATATTCCACCCAAACTGACTTCCGACTTTGCCCCCGTCACCGCCGGCACGTTCGACGGCTGGCCTTTCATTCGTTGCCGCGCGAGCCATGCGAACGCGACCGCCTCGACCCAGTCGGGATCAACACCCCAATCCGCGGTCGATGTGACGCTGCATGGCCGCAGGCGCCGCCGGAGTCGCTTCATCAGGTCGTCGTTGCGCGCCCCGCCACCGCACACTGCGGCCGTTTGGGCCTCCGGTATCGCGGCGGTGATGGTTGTTGCGGTCAGCTCGCTCAGCGTCGCCTGGATGTCGGCGGGAACTGCTGTTCCATCAAATTGGCGCAGCTGTTCTTGCAGCCAATCACGATTGAAGTAGTCCGTGCCGGTGCTTTTCGGCGCCGGCCGCGCGAAGTATGGATCCTCCAGCAGCTGCGCGAGCAACGCATCGTCGACAGCGCCGGTTGCCGCCCAATCTCCGCGCACATCGAACGGTGCGCCGGTATTCTCGCGATACCATTGGTCGAGCAGTACGTTGCCCGGACCGGTGTCGTAGCCGGTCGTCACGCCGGTGGGGTCGAGCAGCGTCACGTTGGCGATGCCGCCGATGTTGATGACGGCGCGAAGCTCGCTCGAGTCCCCGAACGCCCAGCGATGAAAAGCCGGCACGAGCGGCGCGCCCTGTCCGCCGAGCGCGATGTCGGCGCTTCTAAAATCGGCGACGACCGTGACTTCCGTCCGCGCCGCCAGCGTCGCCGGGTCGCCCAGTTGCAGCGAGAACGGGTATTCGTCGTCGGGTCGGTGCAACACGGTTTGTCCATGGCTGCCGATTGCCGCGACATCGGTCGCAGCGACGCCGGCTTCATTCATCAGCTGGCATGCGGCATCGGCGAACGCGTATGCAACGGCGATGTGCAGCGCGCCGAGATCGTCGATATGGCCGTCGTCGGGGCGATGCGCGATATCGCGCAGCCGGGCGCCGAGCGACGCCTCGTACTCGACACCGATCGAATGCCGCACGACGAATTTCGAATCGGCGAGTTCGACGAGAACAGCGTCAATGCCATCCATACTCGTGCCGGACATCAGCCCGATAAAGAGTTCCGCTGTCATGTCAGGGGCGCATCGGGAAATCTATGGGACGGAAAACGGTGTGGGTCACCGGCTTGCCGAATAAGGCATCGTGGTCAGGCGCCGCCTGCTCTATTTGACGAGTCCGCCATGAGTGTGCGCGTGGACTCGAGTTGCTGCAGCAGAGGCTTCGCGGCTTTCTGGAACTCGGTCAGGTATTCTGCCTTGATCGGCTCGGCGTCCGGCAACTTGACGGTCCGCGGGTTCAGGTGCACGCCGTTGCGGCGGTATTCGTAGTGCAGATGCGGGCCGGTCGCGAGTCCCGTCGAGCCGACGTAGCCGATGATTTGGCCCTGCCGTACTCGAGATCCGACGCGGCCACGGCCATATTTCGACATATGTGCATACAGGGTGGTGATGTTGCCGCCGTGCTGCAGGATGACGGTATTGCCATAGCCGCCCTTGCGGGCACGGTGAATGACTTTGCCGTCGCCCGCTGCTTTGATCGGCGTCCCGGTCGGCGCCGCGTAGTCCACGCCCTTGTGCGCGCGGATGGTGTTCAGTTTCGGGTGGCGCCGCTTCGGATTGAAGTTCGAGCTGATGCGCGAGAACGTCAGTGGCGCCCGGACGAAAGCCTTGCGGACGCTGTTGCCTTCGGGTGTGTAGTAGTCCACGCGCCCGCCGTCGTCCTGGAAGCGAATGGCGCGAAACGCGTCACCCTGATTGACGAACTCCGCGGCGAGTATGTCGCCTTCGGCAACGCGCTCGCCATCCTTCCAGATTTCTTCGTAGACCAGCGTGAACTGGTCGCCCGAGCGAATATCGAGCATGAAATCGACGTCCCAGGCGAAGATGCCGGCCAGGTTCATGATGGTGCGGTCGGAAATTCCGGCATCCGCGGCCGCCAGGAACAGCGAGCTCTCGATGGTGCCCGCAGCGCGCACCGGTTGCGCTTCCAGTTCTTCCTCGATGGTTTCGGCGATGTAGCCGTCGGTCGTCCGCCGAATGCTCAGGATCTCGCCGAGTTTGATGGGTTTGTCGAGGCGCAGGACCTGCCCGTCGTCCTGTCGAACCTGAATCTTGTCGCCGGGCTTGATCAGGCGCAGGTTCTTGCGGGCAACGTCGAGCGCCATGATGTTGGCCAGGTCGCGCCGGTCGAGCGAGTTGCGCTTGAACATACGGTCGAGGCTATCGCCCCGGCGCACGGCCATCGTCAGTGCCGTGCCGGGCTCGATGTCGGGGGTTGTTGCGGCAGGGAGTGCTGGATTTTCGGGGGAGATCGCCGCGGACCCTGCCGCCGGCGCGATCGTCGCAGCCTGCGCTGCGGTTTCGTTGAGTGTCCCGGCCGGTTCCGCCTCGGCGGCAACGGCGACTTCTTCGGGACTCTCGCTGTCTGTAGTCGAGGGCGTTCTGAACGGCGCAATGAAAGCTACGCATAACAGCGGAATGCCCACTCCGGCGACGAACCAGGGCAGCCCGCGGCTCGATCGCGTGGGCGAGAAATCCGACGGTTTATAGTCGTGCGTAAACCGCTGTGGTGAGCCCACGCCAGCCTCCCGTTAAGTCTTTTGAGCCGGCCCACCCCCGCGGATACCGGATTTGTCAGAATTATTAGCGCCATCATAGGGCTAGGTCAACATAACGAGGCGCTTTCTCGAAACTCGCCGCGCGTTGATTGACGGAACTGTGACGTGAGCATGGTTCCCGCGCCCCGTGCCGGCGGATCGACGCCGTCACGCATTGGCCCGGCAATTGGTTTATGCTCCCGCCGCTGGACAGAAACTGCGGGCAGGGGTCACGGAAAATGGCTGCGGCCAACGATCAACTGACGGAAATACGGCGTGGCGCCGAAGAGATCCTGGTCGAGGAAGAGCTCGTCGAGCGCCTCGAGACCGGCCGCCCGTTGCGCGTGAAGGCCGGCTTCGATCCGACGGCGCCAGATCTCCACCTCGGGCACACTGTACTCATTAACAAGATGCGCCAGTTTCAGGAACTGGGTCACGAGGTCATTTTCCTGATCGGCGATTTCACGGGCATGATCGGCGACCCGTCGGGCCGCAATGCCACGAGGCCGCCGCTGACGGAAGAGCAGATCGCCGAGAACGCGACCACCTATAAAGAGCAGATCTCCAAGATTCTGGATCCTGAGCGCACCCGGGTCGCCTTCAATTCGGACTGGATGGGCGAGTTTTCGGGTGCGGACCTGATCAGGCTTGCGTCGCGGCATACGGTCGCCCGGATGCTGGAACGCGATGATTTTCGCAAGCGCATCGATGTCGGCAAGTCGATCGCCATTCACGAGTTCCTGTACCCGTTGGTGCAGGGCTACGATTCGGTGGCGCTCGAGGCCGACGTCGAGCTGGGCGGCACTGATCAGAAGTTCAACCTGCTGGTCGGGCGCCAGCTGCAACAGGCGTACGGGCAGAAACCGCAGATCGTGCTGACGATGCCGCTGCTCGAGGGGCTCGACGGCGTCAACAAGATGTCGAAGTCGCTCGGCAACTACGTCGGCATCACGGACGAGCCCGCCGAGATGTTCGGTAAGCTAATGTCGGTGTCGGATGACCTGATGTGGCGCTACTTCGAGCTATTAAGTTTTCGGACGACCGCGGAGATCGACGCGCTGCGGCAGCAGGGCGCGGACGGCATGAACCCGCGGGATATCAAGTTCCTGCTCGCCGGCGAGCTCGTGGCGCGCTTCCACGGCCAGGCGGCGGCGGCCGGCGCGAAGGACTCGTTTATCAAGCGCTTCAAGAACAACGAGATCCCGAATGATCTCAGCGAGCTCACGGTTAGCGCCGAGGGCGGCCGACTCGGCATCGCCAACCTGCTGCGCGAGGCGCAGCTCGTGGCCAGCAACGGCGAGGCCTTCCGGATGATCAAGCAGGGTGCCGTGCGTATCGACGGCGAACGGGTCGAGGACCGCGGTCTTGAAATCGCGGCTGGCACGACCCATGTCTATCAGGTTGGCAAGCGCAAATTTGCGCGGGTGAGCGTGGTCTGAACGAGGTCGGCGGTCAGGGTTTACGAACCTGAAATTATTTTCATCTGACCCCTTGCCCGAAACCAAAGGGTGCGTATAATTGTCGGTCTGCCTGCGATGCGGGCGGATACTCTTCGCTCTTTAACAATTAGGAAAATAAGTAATTTGTGTGGGCGCTCGCGTCGACCAGATTAGATGCTTGCATCTTTTTTGGGGCCTTTGTAAGGACGACGTGAGTGACCAAGAATACTTGTTAATTTTCTTTAGCAGTAATTTTGGGATCTCACTTTTTAGCTCAAAGCATTGAACTGAAGAGTTTGATCCTGGCTCAGATTGAACGCTGGCGGCATGCCTAACACATGCAAGTCGAACGGTAACAGGACGCTGTGATCCCTTCGGGGTGAACTTGTCGCTGACGAGTGGCGGACGGGTGAGTAATGCTT
>CAZISL010000162.1:0-32236 GCA_964541975.1 uncultured Chromatiaceae bacterium
GGTGGTCTCGAGTGGTTCCTGAACGCCAACGCCCAGTTCGAGGATGAACGCCCGATCAATGATCAGATCAACACGTCCTATATCGATGCGCGCTGGCGTGCCGACGCACAGCTCGGGCTGCAGAACGAGGCCTGGTCAATCATGGTGTTTGCGACCAACCTGACGGACGACGATACCGTCATCTGGGGTCAGCCCTATCAGGACTTCAGGGATGGCATGTACGGTGGCGCGAATGGCGGCGAGCCGCGAGACGAGAGCGTCATGGCCTTCCTGCCCGATCCCCGAATTATTGGAGTTCGCGCCAGCTACCGCTTCGGCGGCAACTAGCTAGATCCCCCTCAGGGCCGAACCCGGGTTTTCCGACGAAGACCTTGGTTCGGCCCTTTTTTTATGCCCGCAGGAACTGAGTCACCGTCTCCGCCCCGTGCGGATCCTGGTGAATCAGGACCTCCGAGTCCGGGAACTCGCGCCGGATCGATAACTCGACCTCGTCCGCGATCTCGTGCGCCTCGTGCAGGTTCATCTCACCGTCGAGCTCGATATGCAGCTGGATGAATGAGGTCAGCCCCGCCCGGCGCGTGCGCAGGTCGTGCAGGTCCGACACCTTTGGATGCCCCATCGCGATCTCGCGAATCTTCTGCCGCTCATATGGCGTGAACTCCGCATCCATCAGCTGGCGCATGGCTCTGTTCGCGATCTCCCACGAGCCGCGGAACAGGATACCGGCGAGCAGGATACCGACGATCGGGTCGACGAACGGCGCGTCGAATTGCGTCGCGACGACCAGCGCGAAGATGACGCCCATGTTGATCATGATGTCGCCGAATCCATGCAGTGCATCCCCGGATATGACGAGCGAGTCAGTGTGCTTCGCGACATAGCGTTGCAGTACGACGAGCGCGCCGACGATGATCGATGAGATGATCATGATGACGATACCGAGCTCGCTGTTCGTGGGCATGGCGGGTTCGACAAACCGGCGAATCGACTCCGCCACCAGGAATACGGCCGAGCCGCCGATGATCATGGCCTGGAACAACCCGCCGATGGGTTCGGCCTTGCCGTGGCCGAACCGATGTTCCTCGTCCGCGGGCAGCAGCGCCCGGCGCACGAAGTACAGGTTCAGGCCCGCCGCACCGGCATCGAGAATGGAATCCAGCAGCGAGCCCATCATTGCGACTGAGCCGGTCTTGAACCACGCGAGTCCCTTGATGATGACCAGTACCGTTGCCACCACCACCGACGCGCCGGTCGCCATTTTGAGCAGGCGTTCTTTCGCTTTTCTGTCGTACTTGTTGTTCATGAGCGGAATTCTACCAAGGCATTCTGCCCCGCCTGATGACATTGCGTAACTTTTAATTGGTGAATGAGAATCGTTCGCGAATCAGCCGCGATTACCAATTCGGAATCATGCTTCGCAGCGTGCAGAGAATCACGTTTTCGAGTTGCGGATGCTACCGAATACGGCGCGTAATGCTCTGACCGTCTCGTAGTTGAGTTGTCTCGACTGCGGAAAATACCGGCATTCTTAGAATCGATGCTGTGATGTAATGCGCGTGCGGGGGGCAAACAATGCTCGTGACGTTTCACACCAAGAACAACGCCGATATCACGATGTTCGGCGACATCGCCGTCAAGCTGCTGCACCTGATGGGGCACAGCGGAACGGTGCCGAGTGCAATCTCGGCCGAAGATGTTCCGGCCGCGCTCGAGCAGCTGCGGGCCGGGGTCGCCGCGGCCGCGCCAGACGACGTGCCTGACGACGACTACCAGGGCGATCCGATCGACCGGCCGGTCGGCATCGCTCAACGCGCATTTCCGCTGATCGAATTGCTCGAATCAGCCGCCCAGGGCGGGAATTCGGTTATGTGGGAGTGACCGGCGCCAGTATGAAGCCGACGATGGCGCTGCTGTTCGTCGGCGTGCTGATGGGCGCGCTCGACCTCGCGATCATCGGTCCGGCATTGCCCGCCATTCAATCCGAGTTCGGCCTCGACAACCGGCAGCTGTCTTGGCTGTTCAACGTCTATGTGCTCGCGCAGTTGCCCGGTACGCCGCTGTTGGCAAAGATGTCGGACCGTTTTGGCCGGCGCGACGTCTATATCGCCTGCGTCGCGGCTTTCGCAATCGGATCGCTGCTGTTGATCGTGGCCGGCAACTTCGAAACGCTGGTCGTAGGGCGCGGAATCCAGGGGTTCGGCGCCAGTGGCATCTTCCCCGTAGCGGCGGCGGTAATCGGCGATTCCTTTCCCGAGGACAAACGGGGTAGCGCACTGGGCCTGATCGGCGCCGTATTCGGCATCGCATTCCTGATCGGACCGGTGCTCGGCGGTATTCTTCTCCGTTACTCGTGGGAATGGCTGTTCCTGATCAACCTCCCGATCGCAATCGGCCTGATCGTCGCGGCGTGGCGCTTGCTGCCAGCGAGGCGGGCGACCGAGCCCCTGCCATTCGACTGGCCGGGCGCCTTCCTGCTCACGGCGTTGCTGCTGGGTTTCGCGTTCGGCGTCACGAACCTCGACTCCGCGGATGTGCGTGGCAGCCTGATTTCGCTCGACGTATGGCCTTATCTGCTCGTCGGCTTCGTGCTGCTGCCGTTGTTCTGGCGCCGTGAGCAGCGAGCGGACGATCCGATCCTGCGTCCGTCCTTCTTCCGCTCCCGGCGCATGCGTTTGATCCTGGCCATCTCCGCCGGCGTCGGCACGGTTGAGTCCGCGCAGGTATTCCTGCCGGCGCTCGCGGTCGCATCGCTGGGTGTGACGGAGAGCGTCGCGGCGTGGCTGATGCTGCCGGCGGTGTTCATCATGATCATCGTGTCGCCGGTCGTCGGCAAGCTCGTCGATCGTATGGGTCCGGCGCGCATCGTGCAGGGCAGCCTCGCGTTCGTCTTCGCAGGTATTTTGGTGTTCGGCATCGCCGTCATGAGTTTCGTGACGTTCATCGGCGGCGGCATCATCACCGGCATCGGGCTCGCGGCCCTGCTCGGCGCGCCATTGCGCTACATCATTCTCGAGGAGGCGAGCCCCGAGGATCGCGCGTCCGCGCAGGGACTGTTGAACATCTTCCTGGCGATCGGGCAGCTGACCGGCGCGGCCGTCGTCGGCAGCGTTGCGACTTCGATGGGTGGCGGTACCTTCGGCTACCAGCGGTCATATGTAGTTTTAGCCGGGCTCAGCGCCTTACTGATCGGTCTCTCGCTCGGTCTGAAGGACAAAACCAAGACGTGAGGTGACCTAATGGATCTGAAGATCTTCGCGACCGTCTTCGCGACGGTGTTCATTGCCGAGCTGGGTGACAAGACGCAGCTTGCGACGGTCCTGTTCGCCGCGCGTGACGACACGAATCTATTCGGTATCTTTCTCGCAGCCTCGGCGGCGCTCGTTGTGTCGACTGCCATCGGTGTTGCCGCCGGCGCGCTCGTCTCGAGTTACCTCGACCCGAAATATCTTGCATATGTGGCCGGGGTCGGATTCATCCTGATCGGCGCCTGGACCATCTGGCAGGCCTGACAACAGGCGGCCCGCAACGCCCGAACACCTAAACGCTTCGTTTCCGCCATGCTGGCGATGCGCCGCGAGCGCTTTTCTTCCGTTCCCGGACTTATCATCCCGAGCTCTTCAGCCCGAACCGTGCTGCGGTGCAGTGCCGATCGGCCGACATACGTGAGGAATAGCAGATATTCACTATTGGTATTTATTACCCCAATAGTGTACATTCGGTCATAAGCTGGAGCGTGGTGGTAGCAAGCCGCGCGGCCGTTAGACACTGATTGGAGGTTCAAGCGGATGTGTGTACGACTCAATAGTAAGTTTTCGTGGCGTGGTATCGCTGTTGCAGCGATCACGCTGATTTTGACGGGTTGCGGAGGCGGCGGTTCGGGCGCCGCTGGCGGGTCCGGAGCGAACGACCCGGTGACAGGCACGGCCCAGGGCACGGTCGGTATCGTGATCACCGATCATCCCACGGACCGTTTCGACCAGGTACTGGCGACGATCACCCAGATCGAACTGATCGGTGACGACGGGCCGGTGACGATTTTCAACGGCCTGGAAGTCATCGATCTGAAGCAACTGGCGAGCTACTCGGAGTTGTTTGCCGTCGCCGACGTGGAAGTCGGCATTTACGAAAAGATTCGGCTTACGGTGACCAGCCTGGAACTCGTAACGCTTAAAGACGACGGCACGGTCGACGAGTCCGTTACTCCGAAACTGCCTGCCAACGGCAAGATCGACCTGAATCCGCGACGTGACTTCGTCGTGACCGAGGATGGCTCTCTGCTGATCGAAATGGATTTCGACATCGAGAAGTCATTCAAATATCAGGAAGGTGGCAACGGCAAGTGGCACTTCCGCCCAGTCGTGTTCGTCCGGGTTCTCACGGAAGGTGCGGAAGGGCGCCTGGCTCGCGTCTATGGCCAGATTGGGCGCGTCGACACGGATCGTTTCGAATTGTGTCAGCGCGAACTCATGTCTGACATGGACGACGACTCCGATTTCGACGAGTCGGATGACAAGCATTGTGTCCGGGTCATGACGACGAGCGACACCGGAATTTTCTCACCGACCGGCGATCCGACGGGCTTTGACTCGATCGTAACGGGCGAATTCGCAACGGCCGTTGGTTTCATGTCGGGTCGCGACGACTCGATCATGATGCTCGCGAGCACCAGTTCGGATGACGACGCGGATAGCGGCAGCAACGATGGCTCAGACAGCAGCAGCGACGACGACGCGGACAGCGGCAGTAACGATAGCCCCGACAGCAGCGACGACGACGCGGACAGCGGCAGCAACAGTGGCTCCGGCAGCAGCAGCGACGACGATTCGGACAGCGATTCAGACGGCGACAGCGGCCGCGACCGCTTCGCGCTCGCAGCCGTCGTGGTCGAACTGGGCGAGTCCGGCACGTTTGCGAATCTGAAGGGTACGGCCAGGTCCGGCGTCGGCGACAACCGGCAATTCGACTTGTTGCTCGGCCCCGGCCAGGGCTTCGACGACGATTCGATGGTGACCGCGCAGTTGCAGGACGGCGCGAAGATCTACTCGCGACGTGGTGTACGCCTGGACGACAGCGCAATTCAAGATGGCGTCATGGGCGCATTCGACGGCGTGCTGACGCTGGCGAATGACATGCCCGACCTGCTGAAGACGGTGCTGGCGATCCTCGATGTCGATATAGACGGCGAAGACGTATTGCGGGGCGAAGTCCTGACGGCCGGCACGGAGCGCAGGTTGATGGTCGCGACGGCGATCGGCGATCGTTGCGTCGACGTACCACTCGATACCGACATCTTCCTGGTCACGCTCATCGACAGTCGGCTGGTCAGCGATCGAGGCAGCTATGACGATCTCGTTGCGGGCCTCAATATCGACGTCTACGGCGAGGACGGTTCGGGTGGTTGCTTCATCGCGGATACGGTCATCGCCGACTCGACCGATGCAACACCGCCACCCACCGAGAACCGGCCGCCGGTCGCCGATGCGGGCGCAAACCAGCCGGTCCAGTCCGGTAGCAGCGTGATGCTCGACGGCAGTGGCAGCAGCGACCCCGACGGTGACACGATCACCTATAGCTGGACGCTCGACGCCCCGCTCGGCAGCAGCGCTGCCTTGTCGGCCGCGGACACGGCGATGCCGAGTTTCACGACCGATGTGGACGGCGAATACGTCGGCACATTGATCGTCAACGATGGCCAGGTCGACAGTGCGCCGGATACGGTCAACGTGACCGCCTCGGCGACGCCGCCCGTCAACCGGCCGCCGGTCGCGGAAGCGGGTCCGAACCAGGAGGTCGAAACCGGTAAGCTCGTGACGCTCGACGGCGGCGGCAGCAGCGATCCCGATGGCGATACGATCACCTATAGCTGGTCGCTCGAGGTGCCGGCCGGCAGCAGCGCTCAGCTAAGCGGTGCGACCACCAAGTCGGCGACGTTCACGGCCGACGTCGACGGCAAATACGTTGCCAGGCTGATCGTCAACGACGGGATGCTCGATAGCGACTCCGACACGGTCAACGTGACTGCGTCGACGCCGCCGGCCAGCCCGGATGGCGCTGCGCTGTACGCCGAAAACTGTCAGCGGTGTCATGGGCCGATCGAGAATTCGGAAGTCGAAGATCGAACGGCCGCCGGAATTCAGGACGCCATCGACAGCAACAAGGGCGGGATGAGATCTCTGAGTTTCCTGACGTCCGCTGAAGTCCAGGCCATATCGGAGGCGCTGATGGGCGCGCTCTGAGTCCCGCGCATGGCTGCCGGGTCGATTCTGGATCTTCGGGATCGACCCGGTATGCTACCGGGCTCTGTAACGCCGCGTCAGCAGCATTTGTAAACTTAATTCTTCAATGGAAAGCATCGACCGCTCAATATTGCGTAACGCCTGTCGGGCGATATTAAGGCCGATTGCGAGTCTTCTGATGAAATGTGGCATGACATACCGTGAATTTGCGGACATCTCGAAGTCGGCATTCGTCGAAGTTGCCGGTGACGAATACGGCATCAAGGGTCGGCCGACCAACGTGTCGCGTGTATCGCTGTTGACCGGGATAAGTCGCAAAGAGGTCAAGCGCCAACGCGAACTGCTGGAGACCCAGGAAGTCGTTCATGCCGGCAAGACGACCGATGCGACGCGCGTATTGTCAGGATGGCACCAGGACGCCGATTTTCTCGACGCTCACGGTATGCCGCGTGACCTATCGCTCGACGGCGACGGGCTCGATGGCGACGGGGCGACATTCACGGAATTGTGCGCGCGTTACGCGGGCGACATTGCGGTGACGACGATGCTGAAGGAACTCAAGCGCGTCGAGGCCGTTGCGGAAGCATCGAGTGGACGACTGAAGGCCATTCGCCGCTATTACATGCCGACCCAGTTCGATCCGCAGTGGGTCACCAACGCCGGCAGTATCTACGAGGATCTCGGCCACAACATCAATCACAACCTCGTCGCCGACGAAAACCATCCCAGCCGCTTTCTCGGGCGCGCGACGGATAATTCGATCGACGCGGCCGCAATACCCGAGTTCAGGGCGTTCGTAGAAGAACACGGTCAGCCGTTCCTGGAGCTCGTCGACGACTGGCTGACTCAACACCGTGCATCAAGTGATGACGACGGAAAAGACAATAACTCGCGCCGGGTTCGCCTCGGGTTGGGCATGTTCCTGATCCAGGGCGAGCATTCGGAGGATGGAGACGACAAGTAGGTAAAGATCATGAACAAGCTCATCGGAAAAGTGATTTTAACGCTGGCGTTCGCAATCGCGCTCGCCGGTTGCGGCGGCGGCAGTAGCGGTGGTCCGGGCGGCGGTACACAGCCCGGTATCGACCGGCTCGGCGTCAGGTCGGGCACCGTCACCGGCTTCGGCAGCATTATCGTGGGCGGCGATACGTTCGACGTCGACATGGCTGAGTTCGAGGTGGACGACGATTCGTCCGGCAGCAGCCAAGACGACCTGAACATCGGCGACACCGTCATCGTTACCTTCGACCCTGCGACACCCGGCGTCGCGCAGACGGTGTTCTCGGACGATGCGGTTGAAGGGCCGATCGGCGGTATCGGTCCTGACCTAGACAAAAATTTGCAAGCGGGACAGCTTCTCGTGGCTGGACAGACCGTCACGGTCGATGCGGAGACGTCGTTCGACGACCGCATCCAGCCGGCATCATTCGACGGGCTGGCCGTCGACGATCTGGTCGAGGTCAACGGCTTCTTCGACGCGAACGGCGGCATCCGGGCGACGCGCATCGAGCCAAGCCAGGGCGGAATCGACGGGGTCGAAGTGCATGGTTTCGTCGAAGGTCTGGACACCAACGCACAGACGTTCTCGATCAATGCGCTCGACGTGGACTACGGAACTGAGCCTGCGATCATCGACGATTCGTTCCCGAACGGCACGTTTGCGAACGGCGATTTCGTCGAGGTCAAAGGCACGAGCTTCGGTGCGGGCGGCGAGCTATTGGCGACCAAGATCGAGCCTGACGGCCCGGGCGTCGTCGACGACGGCACGTTCGACAACTTTGATGAGGTCGAACTCGAGGCCGAAGGCTTCATCACGCGCTTCGCATCGGCCACGGATTTCGACGTCAGCGGATTCCCGGTTACGACGACGGCCGGCACCGTATTCGAAGGCGGCGACGCCACCGATCTCGGTCCGAACGTCAAAGTCGAAGTGGATGGTGATTTGAATGCCGCCAACGTGCTGGTCGCGACCAAGGTTTCGATTCGCCGCTCGAACAATGTGCGCGTGACCGCGCTCGTCGACGAGGTCGACGCCACGGCCGGTACGCTGGTCGTGCTCGGCATCGAGATAACCGTCGATGCGTCGACGCGACGAGAGGACAAGAGTGCAGCCGAGCAGGAGCCATTCGGCCTCGAACACATCAATGTCGATGATTACGTCGAAGTGCGCGGCGGGGTCGATCCTTCGGGTAATTCCGACCTGCTCGCGAGCCTGTTGGAGCGCGAAGATCGCCCGAACGATATGGAAGGCGAAACAGAACTGCGTGGATTCGTCGACAGCGTATCGCAACCGAGCTTCGTGATCGCAGGTGTCACGATCGAGACGGATGGCAACACGGAGTTCCGTGATGCCAACGACATGCCGATGTCGGCGAACGACTTCTTTAATGCGCTGCAGTCCGACGACCTGGTCGACGTCCAAGGGACCGAGACCGGTCAGACGACGCTCGTCGCGGAAGAGGTCGAGTTCGAAGCGGAAGACTGATCGATTTTCGCGCCGCCGTGAGCCTCTGCGGCCGGTGTGCATCGCACGCCCGGCTGCAGAGGCTCTTTTTTTTATTGGCGACAGCAATCGGGCGGGCTGGTGCCGGTGGTCGCCAAATGCGCAATCCGCTATAGTTCGCGATGCCTTAGGGGTGGCCACGACGGCCTGAGACCTGACAACAGGAACCCTTAGAACCTGATCCGGTTAGTACCGGCGTAGGAAGAGGGCTCGCTGCTTCAGCACTCCCCACCGACCGTCGAAACCGGGTCTCTGTATAAACAAGAGATCCGAACATGGCTTGTGTTTCCTTCCGTCGCTGGGCGGCCGCCGTTGCGGTGACCTGTCTTTACGTGCCGGCGAGTGCCGAAGAAATCGTCTATGTCGACGAACTGGTCGTCTCGGCATTCCGGGAGACCGGCGCCGAGCGGTTGCCATCGAGCATCACCGTGCTCGACAGCGAGGTCATCCGCAACACGACCGTGCAGCATTTCCAGGAACTGATCGAACTCGTGCCTAACCTGAATTACTCGGGTGATGGCAATCGCGCGCGTTACCTGCAGATCCGTGGCGTCGGCGAGCTCGAACAGTACCAGGGTGCGCCCAATCCATCGGTCGGATTCATCGTCGACGACATCGACCTGTCGGGGCTCGGCAGTGCGGCGACTCTGTTCGACGCGGAACAGGTCGACGTATTGCGCGGCCCGCAGGGTACAAGGCACGGCGCCAACGCGCTGGCCGGCCTCGTCTACGTCAAGTCGGCGGATCCGACCGACGAGTTCGAGTCACGGGTCGAAGCCACCGTGGGTACCGAGGACACCTATGCGTTGGGCGGCATGCTGAGCGGCCCGCTCGGCGAACGCGTCGGCTATCGCGCGGCAGTTCAGCAGTACCAGGGCAACGGTTTTCGCACGAACAGTTACCTCGGCCGGTCGGATACGAACGGGTTCGACGAGCTGACGGCGCGGGGCAAGTTGCGCTTCAATCCCGGCGAACGGTGGCAGATCGATCTGACCGGGTTGTATGCCGACCTCGACAACGGCTATGACGCATGGGCCGTGGATAACAACGGTGACGTGACTTACTCGGACAAGCCTGGCGAAGATGCGCAAGAGACGGCGGCGGGGTCGCTCAGGGCGACCGGAGAAATCGGCGATGCGGTGACGTTCGTCAGCATCACCAGCGTCGCGAACACCGATGCCATATTCAGTTTCGATGCCGACTGGGGCAATGACGATTTCTGGAACACGCCGCAGTTCGGCAATTCGATCTATGACTACTTCTCCTACACGGAGCGCGAGCGCGATACCGTTAGCCAGGAATTTCGTCTCGTGTCGGGCGAGGACGCGCGTCTGTTCGGTCGGGCCGACTGGGTCGTCGGCTTCTTCGGCCAGAACCTCGACGAGGGGATCAACGTCGTCGACTATGGGCGCGACGATTTCTGGTGCGCGACACCGTGCGTGACGCCATTCGACAGCGCCTACGAGTCGCGAACGCGGGCGCTGTTCGGCGAAGTCGGCATCCCGTTCGGCGATGCATGGCAGCTCGACCTCGGCCTGCGCTTCGAACGCTGGGAGGCCGAGTATGCGGACGCGTACGGCGCGACCTTCGAACCCGATGATGACTTGTGGGGCGGCCATGCGAACCTGAGTTACCGGCTCTCGGATGCCGTCATGCTGTACGGTCGCGTCGCGCGTGGCTACAAGGCCGGTGGCTTCAATCTCGACGCGAACGCGCCGCCGGACAAGGTGCAGTTTGGCACCGAGACCCTGTGGAACTACGAGGCAGGGTTCAAGTATCTCGGTCAGGACGGCGCATTGCGCGCCGACCTCGTGCTGTTCTGGATGGAGCGTGACGACATGCAGATCAAGGTCCCGGTTCAGGATGCGACCGGTAACCCGATCGCGTTCTCATTCCTGACGGACAACGCCGAGAACGGATCGAACCGCGGCGTCGAAGCCAGTGTCGACTGGACGTTCGCGACCAACTGGACGTTGCATGGCGCGCTGGGTTGGCTCGACGCGCCGATCGACCGGTTCGATTACGCGCGCAACCTCGAGGGACGCGACCAGGCACACGCGCCACATTACAACTTCCTGCTCGGCACCACATGGCGCACCGGCACGGGCTGGTTGGCGCGCGTGGACGTTACCGGCAAGGACGAGTTCTACTACGACTACAGTCACGACCAGCGGTCGCAGTCATACGAGCGCGTCAATATCCGCCTCGGCAAGTCGTGGGACGAGTGGTCGCTGTTCTTCTGGGGGCGCAATATATTCGACGAAACGTTTTACGTACGCGGTTTCTATTTTGGCAACGAACCGCCGGCGTATCCCGATAAGCTGTATAAACAGCGAGGCGAGCCGCGTCAGTTTGGTCTGACCCTGCGCTACGAGTTTCGCTAACCCGGTATGGAGGCAACACTAATGAGAATCTCCCTCGAGATGAGCATGTACCCGCTCGACGCCGACTACAAACCGCCGATCAAGGCGTTCATCCGGAACCTGCGTCAATACGATCAGCTGGAGATCGTGACCAATCAGATGAGCACTCAGCTGCGCGGTGAGTTCGACGACGTCATGTCGGCCGTCAACGCGTGCATGCAGCGGAGCATGGCGGACAACGCGCGGGTCGTGTTCGTGACCAAGTGCCTGAACGCTGACCTGGAAATTTCACAGTTACCCGATATTGACTGAACTCGTCGACACGTTACTCGGCGCTGCCGTGGCCATGTCGCCATGGGAGGTGGCCGCGGTGCTGTTGCTGATCGCCTACCTGGTGCTGGCGATTCGCCAGAATATCTGGTGCTGGGCGGCGGCGTTCGCCGGCACGTGCATCTACTTCGTGCTGATGTATCACGCGCAGCTTTACATGGAATCGGCATTGCAGGTCTTCTACCTCGGCATGGCTGTCTATGGCTGGTATCAATGGCGACACGGGCCAGGGCCTGACAACACTTTGCCCGTGACGACCTGGGTGCCGGCGCAGCACGCTATGGCGATCGCCGCGATTTTGATTCTGACGTTCGCAAGCGGTATCGCGCTCGATCGGTATACGGACGCGGCCCTGCCGTATCTGGATTCCTTCACGACCTGGGGTGCGGTAGTGACGACATGGATGGTCGCGCGCAAGATCCTCGAGAACTGGCTCTACTGGTTCGTCATCGACAGCGTATCCGTCTATCTGTACGTCAACCGGGAGCTATACCTGACGGCGCTGCTGTTCGTGCTGTATCTCGTCCTGATCGTCTTGGGCTACCTCGCCTGGCGAAAGGAGTTGCAACCGCAGTCCCCGGTGCAGGCAGCGGCATGACGCCGGAGGAGGCACTGCTGGAGATCGGCGGCCTTGTGGACGGGGCCGAGATCATGCATCAACTGGCCGGCGGGCCGGCGAGCGACAGCTATCTCATCCAGCGGGATGAGGATCGATGGGTCCTCCGGCTCGACAAGCCGTTGGCCGCGCGGCTCGGTCTCGACCGGGCGGCCGAAGCCTTCGCACTCGCGCATGTGTATCGGGACGATGCGAGCTTAGACAACATCGGGCCGCGGCTCGAATACGTGGACGCCGAACGCGGCATCCAGCTGACGCGTTACCTGTCCGGTCGCGCATGGACGTCCTCGGACCTGCACGACGAGAACAACCTCGTGCGCGTCGGGAGGTTGTTGCGGAGTCTGCATGCGCTCGACGCGCCGGCCAGGCCGCTGAATTTGCGCGACCAGGCGGGCCTGTACGCTGGCGTGGTCGGCACCGCGGAAGCGGCGTCCCATGTCGCGGAAATCAACGCGAGGCTGGAGCGGCTTCCGCCCGCCGAGACATGCCTGTGCCACAACGACCTCGTTGCCCAGAACATCATCGATGGCGACCGGCTGTACCTGATCGATTGGGAGTACGCGGCTCTCGGCGATCCATTCTTCGACCTCGCGGTCATCGTGCAGCATCACGAACTGGCGGAGGAGGCCGCTCGCGTACTCCTCGTCGCGTACACGGGGCGGGAGGCCGACGATGATCTGCGTCGACTCGCCGTCTGGTGCGAGATTTACGAGCACCTGGCGTCGCTGTGGCAATCCGTCGTCGACTCGGCCGGGTGCTGATGGCGCGCTACTCTTATTACGCTCGGTTGAGCCGTTCCAGGCAGAAGACCTACCGGCGCAGCGATGAGATCGAAGCCATCGCGCTGCCGGCGTGTCACGGTATCGATGCACTGGCCGCCGATCTCGCGGCGGCATTGTCGGCGGAAGACTGCAAGCTCGTGACCCGTCTGTGCGGTGAACTTGCCAGCGGCATCTGTGCGAGCCTGGCGGCGCCGCCGGTTCGGGTTCGTGTTCTGACCAAACGCCCGAGCGACGAGTGGGAGGAATTGCATGGCCTATATCAACCCGAGGACAACGCTGAGCGGGCGCTGATCACCGTGTGGATGCGAACGGCCAAGCGGCAGCAGGTCGTCGCGTTTCGCACCTTCCTGCGCACGTTGCTGCACGAGCTTTGCCATCATCTCGACTACGAGCACCTGAAGCTCGACGAGTCTTTCCATACCGAAGGCTTCTACAAACGCGAATCGAGCCTGTTCAAGCAACTCGTACCCGCCGCGTAGCCCGTCGAATAGCCCATAGAATTGTAAATCGGCGCGCGCCACGGTGCGGCAGCCGGCGCAGCCGGAGGCTCTCTCCGGATAATCGATAGTGGTAAGGTATTCGGATCGAATCTAAGCATTCAGGAGACCGGCATGAACGCGACAATCGCGACCATCGTCAGGACGATGACCGTTATTCTGACGGCATTGATCGTCTCGATGCCCGCCATCGCAACGCAACGCATCAGCGAAGAGGGCAGACGCGCGATCAGCCCGGAGATCGCCGTCGGTCCCGACGGCGCCATCAACGTGATCTGGCTGGACAAGGGCCTGACGGCCGATCGGCCGCCGCCGAAGCCGCGCAAGCCCGGCGAGCATAGCCATATTTCTGCGACGGATCTCTACTTCAGCCGCTCCGAGGATGGGGGCCAATCCTGGTCCACGCCTGCGCAGGTCAATGCCGCGCCCGGAAGCGTGTGGGGATTCGCAGTCAGCAAGCCGCAAATCGGCGTCGGGCCGACCGGCACGATCCATGTGTTCTATCCCGCCAACGACAAGTCGCCGAAGACCGGGCTCGATGTCGTCAGCGCACGGTACACCCGTTCCACCAATAAAGGTAAGAGCTTCGCAACGCCAATCGTCCTGAACCGACCCGCGGAACTCGATCGCGAAGACATCCTCGGTGAGGGGCTGTCGATGACGAACTCGTTCGGGGCCATGGGCGTCGCGCCGGACGGCACCATTATCACGGCCTGGCAGGACGTCGCCGAGATGAAGGATTCGAGCGACGGAGCTGACGGGGCCGTCGCGATCTCGATGAACGACGGCGCGAGTTTCGAGGCCGAGCGGATTGCATTGCCGGGCAACGACGTGTGTCCGTGTTGTCAGTTGACGATCGCATTCGGCGGTGACACCGCTTACATGGGTTATCGCAAGATCTATAGTGACGGCCGCGACAGCACCGTGGCCAGATCGACGGATGGCGGCCGCAGTTTCCCGGCCGAAGGTCGGCTGGACCTGGCGCGTTGGGATATCGACGGTTGCCCGCTTAAGCCCACCGAACTGGCCATCGACGGCAATAATGTCTACGCCGCAACGTTCACGGGTGGCGAAGACCCCGCGGCGCTGTATTTCAGTCGTTCGACCGACGGCGGCAACAGCTTCGCCGGCGGCAGGCAGGTACACGCGGCTGCCGGCTATTCCGATGCGCCGGCGATGACCGTCGACGATGCCGGCGTCGTGCGTATCGTCTGGCATGCGAAGGTCGGCGGCCCTCGACGCCTGTTTACGTCGGTCTCGGTCGACGGCGGCGAGACGCTGTCGGAGCCGATCGAAGTCGCGACGCCGGAAGGCAAGTCGGCCTATCCGGCCACGGCGGTTGCTCCCGACGGCACGGTCTACGTCGCGTGGCAACAGGAGAACGAGGAAGTCTTCATCGCGCCCCTGCCATCGCCCGGCAAGAAGATGGCCAACGAGTGATCAGAGCCGCGTGACACGAAGACTCGTGGTTGTTTGTCTGTCGCTGGCCTGGTTCGGCGTGCTCGCCGGCGAACGCATTACGCCGGTCGATGCGGAGACGCTCGGCGCAGACCTGGAGGCCCGCAAGGGTCGGGTGGTGCTGGTCAATTTCTGGGCGACATGGTGCCGGCCATGCCTGGAAGAGATTCCGGCGCTGATGGAGCTCGAGCATTCACTCGCCGACCTGGGCTTCGACCTCGTGGCCGTGTCGCTCGACGATCCGGCGGGCTCGGAAACGATGCTCGTACCCTTCCTGGACAAGTGGTTTCCCGATTTCACGACGTATCTGAGCGTCGAGAATGACATGGACAGCATCGTCAGCGTCGTCGATCCGTACTGGAACGAAGTCCTCCCGACCAGTTACGTGATCGCCCGCGACGGCTCGATGGCGAAGCGCATCCAGGGCGGCAGTACGGCCGAGGAATTCGCGGCCGCCCTTAAGCCGTTGCTCGACCAGGAATCGGCTGGGGCGACCGCGATTTCCGACTCTATGTAAAAAACGCCCTAGCTGTTGCGATGTCGTGTCGTCAGAATGAGAGTCCGTTCAAGGAATCTTATTCTCTCGCTCGCTATAGTCACTCCCGAGTTCAGAGGCGTCCGCAACAATAAAAGTCTCCGTTGGAGCTAGGTGCGGGCGTCCTCTTTCTCCTTCCGATGAGCGCATGGAAAAGGCCCCTTAACCGGGGCTTTTTGTTGTGCGCTTTACTCGTGTGCTTCAGTCTCCGGCTGCGACCGCAAAGTCTTCCGTGCGGCACTGTCGGGCCAGCTTTAGTTTTCGCGCGAGGTCCCGTAAGGCCGTCCGCATGCCTTCCTCCAGAACCGGGTGATAGACCGGCATCTCCAATACCTTCGTCACCGGAACACGTTCCTGCACGATCCACGCGAGCAGGTGGGCCATGTGCTCGGCACGCGGGCCGAAAAACTCGGCGCCGACCACCGTGCAGGTCTCCTTGTCTCCGTAGACCCTCAGCAGGCCGGCGGCGCGATCCATGACCGTGGCACGACCCTGCCGCGCGAACGACACCGCGCCGATCTCGATTGATTCCCCCTGCAGCTGTGCGTAGTGCCTGCCAACCATGGCGATCTGGGGATCCGTGAAAGCGATCGCCAGCGGCGTGCGGCGCTCGTGCCGCGCCACGTCCGGGTACGCGACGGCGTTCGCGCCTGCGATTCTTCCTTCGTCGGAGGCCTCGTGCAGCAATTCGATATGACTGCTCGCGTCGCCGGCCAGGAAAATCGGCGCGTCGCCGCATTGCGTGGTCTGTGGGTTCCAGTCGGGCTGGCCATGTTCATTTAGCTCCAGGCCGGTCGCCGTGAGATCGAGACCGCCGACATTCGGGTGGCGACCGGTCGCGACGAGAACCCTGTCGAACATGGCTTCCTGCTCGTCACCCGCTGTCTGCGCGAAGCGCAGCCTGATCCCGCCATCCTCGACTGTCGCCGCGAGGATGTTCGTATGCAATCGCAGGTCCAGCCCGTTTGCAAAAGTGTCTCGCATGACCGCCTGCACCTCTGGGTCCGTAAACGGGCCGAGCCGGTCGGCACGGGCGAAGAAAGTCGTGCGGACGCCGAGGCGGTGCATCGCCTGGCCCAACTCGAGTCCGATAATGCCCGTGCCGACGACGGCGATACTGCCGGGCAGATCTTCGAGTTCGAATACGTCATCGTTGATCATGACGTGCTCGCGAATCGAGTCGAATAGTGGTGGTATGAAGGGGACGCTGCCGGTGGCGATAACGACGGCCCGGGCTTCGACGAGCGTGTGGCCGCCGACGTTCAGGGTCGTCGGTCCCGTGAAGCGTGCGTGGCCGCGCAGCAGCTGTTCTTCCGGAAGCGCCTCGATCTGCCGGATGACGCCACCGACGAAGCGGTCGCGGAGTCGGCGCACCCGCTTCATGACCGCGCGTCCATCGACTCGCCAGCCGTCCGGCACGTCGATACCGAATGCTCCGGCAGTTGCGACCTCGTGCGCGGCGTCGGCGGCAGCAATCAGGAGCTTCGATGGCATGCAACCGACGCGGGCGCACATCGTGCCGTATTGATCCGATTCGATCATCAGCGGGCGCCCGCCGGCTTTCTCGACCGCGCGGCGGGCGTTCATTCCCGCGGTGCCGGCGCCAATGACGGCGACGTCTACGCGTTTGGTTCTCATGGCAAAAGCCCTCCTGGCTTGCATAACAACATAATCGGACTGTGATGCCCATCATGGTGGCGGGCGCCGGTGTGGCCTAATCTGGGCCGCATGAATCTGTCCTTCCTCCCCGCCTATGCGGTATTCACCTCCATCGCGCTGTCTGTAGCGGTCGTTTACCTGTTGCTGTGCTGGGCGGTCGTGTTTGGGAGTGGCGTCTTGCGCCGGTTTCGTCCAACGCGGCCCGCGAGCTGCCGTCCCGGCGAAGTCATCCACCAGGCGCTTAAGATCACCGGGCGACGCTCGGACCAGTTTCGAACGGCTGCTTTGTTATTCGGGGTCTCAATGCTGATGCTGAAGGCCTTCGGTCGCCTCGACTGGTGGCCGGAAGAGCCAATGTGGGTATTTGGTTTGATCGCCTTGGCCGCGACAGCGTTGCAGGGTTTCGGCGTGGCCAAAATCGTGCAGCTGACGCGTTACCGCTTCCGATTGTCGAGCCTGCTCGAAAAGCACGTCGCGATGGCGCAGCGCCTCGCCGAGGCACAGTTGCGCGGTAATCGCGTCTATCACTCCGTGCCGGTCGGCGACGCTATTATCGATAACGTCGTCGTCGGTCCCAACGGCGTCTATTCGTTGCATCTGTTTCCGCCGCCCGACGGCGACTGCGAGACCGTCGCGTTATTCAATACGGACCTGCTGTTTCAGCCGAACGACCTTCGTTGCGACCTGAGCCAGTATCGAAAGAACATCGGTGCGCTCGTGAAGGCGCTCAATAATGGAATCGGGTCCAAGGTCGTCGTTCTGCCAGTGATCGTGATTCCCGACTGCCTGATCGAACCGTCAGAGGAGAACCTGCCGATGGTTGTCAGTCTCGAAAGCTGCACGTCATTCGTCGGGTGGAAAGAGCCCAAGGCGTTCCTGATGACCGATGAGCTCGAGGCGATCAATCGATGGCTGGCGAAGCAGTCGCTGGAGACGCAGAGTGATTCGATGCGCGAAGTCGCGAGCCTGCTTGATTCGCAGGTCGTGCGTCCCGCACTGGTCTGAAGTAAACCCCTCGACGGCCGCTTGCACGGCCGTGTAAAGATCTGCCTGACCGGTCCTCGCCCGATTGGAAAGGGGCATTTCGCCTGGCAATTATCGGACCGGCCAGGCAGCTGACTTATTGCTGCGAAACCGTTTGGCTGGACGCCACCTGCTCGCCATCGAAGTCACCAGGTGTGCTGTCTTTCGACCGCGTGGCGATAAGTCTCGTTTGCGTCAGTTCGAGGTTTCGCCGCGCGATGTTGTCGGCGCCTCTGCCGTCAACTGCCGCCTGGAAGTCGCGCTGTGCGCCTTCGTAGTCGCCCCGTGCGGCCTTCATAACGCCCCGGTTATTGAACGCAATACCGCGGGACCATCCCGATTCCACCGAAGCTTCGCAGTATTCTGACGCCTTGCTGAAATCCCGCAGCATCGTGTAGCCGACACACAGATCGATCAGGATCGGCGCACGGGTGGGGTTATTCTGCGTACTTCCGCGCAAGGAAGACTCGAGCTTCTTGACGGCTCGCGTGTAGTTGCCGGTTTCGATGTACTCGACACCGCTCACGTATGAGTTGTGCGGGACGAGTTCGAAGGCGTCTCCCGCGATGGCGGGAGCCCCGACGAGCACTGATGTCACGAGACTGAGCGCCGCGCAAACTCCATAAGTACCGATACCTGCATTGCGCTTGAACTGTTGTTGAATGTTCATGTTTGATCACCTAGCTGTTGTCGTTGCCAGCGCTATTGCTGGTACGGTCAAGATTGCGCCGGTGGGCGACGGCGATCTGTCAACGAGGTGACACAAGAGTACGAATTGTCGTAACGCCGGTCTCGCCGCGGTCGGCGCAGCGGCTTGGCTGGATTTCGTCATACACGTCATGCGATGTTCGAATCAGTGAGGTACCCATCGATGATTTCCAACGACAAAGACGATCTCCTGCCCGATTCGCCCGTCGAGGGTCTCGTGCCGACAATGAACAACACCGGCTGGATGACGGTGACGCTCGACGACGTGTCGACGGAATTCACGCGGTATGCCGGCTCGATCGAGGCCGAAGCGCTGGACATCGGCTGCGCATATGGAATCGCGACTCTGGAAGCGCTGGAGCGGGGGGCTCGCATCTGTGCGTGTGACATGGACGCGGGTCACCTCGAGATCCTCGAGCGCCGCGTCGGCGCTGAAATGAGGGAACGGCTGCGGTGTGTGCAGGGCGCGATGCCGGAGATCGATTTCGACGCCGGTGCCTTCGGGGCCGTGCTCGCGTCACGGGTGCTGCATTTCCTGTCGGGGGAGCAGATCGAGCAGACGCTGATCAAGATGCACGAATGGCTCAGGCCGCACGGCCGCGTGTTTCTCGTCGCCGACTCGCCGTACACGGGGCCCTGGAATATCTTGTCGGACGACTACGAGCGGCGTAAGGCTGCGGGCGAGCCGTGGCCCGGTTTTGTCGCGGACTACGCGCAGTTCCTGCCGGCGAGCCAGGACCCTTCCAAGCACCCGAGCTTCATCAATCCGATGGATCCGGATACGTTGGCGCAAGCCTGCACCGGTGCCGGTTTCGACGTGATGGAGGCCCGCTGGCTGGCAAGTGGCACGAAGCACGCGACGGGCCGGGACCACGCGGGCGTGGTGGCAGTCCGGAACTAAGATCACCCGTGATCGGGGTCAGATCTAAAGATCTGACCCCGCTACGTCGCGAGCAAGTTTTCCAGGTGATCCAAATCGTTGACGACGCGCCAGCGGCCGCCGCTTTCGTTCACCTGCGTCTCCCAGTCTTTCAGCCGCCCGAGATACTCCCGTGGGTCGACATTATCCGTGCGCAGTTTCGTCACGTTCAGCGCGACGACGTCGAAGCCTTCGAGATTGAGCGGGATGTCGCGCACATAGCCGGACTGCAGGTCTTCCTTCAGGTCCGAGAAAATGAAGATCGTCTTGCGGCCCGGGTCTTTCTCGTTCAGGAACTCGATCGCCTGCAGCAGGCCGCCGGTGATGTCGGTGTATGGCGCCGACGTGGCGGTGCGTGCGAACTCGCCGACCTGATCGGCGAACAGACGTTTCTGTCCGTTCGCGGCACTCGGTCGGTCCTCGAACGTCGCTTTGACGACGATGTCCTTTTCGCTGAAGCTGCCGGTGTCGATACGGGCGACCGCGAACGAATCCATCGGCCCGAGTTTCGACAGCGTGAAGTAGATGATCTGCTCCGCTTTGACGAGTTCCTCGCGGTAGGTGCCCGATGTGTCGAGCAGCATGTACACGCCGGTATTGTGCTTGGCCGGTTGCCCGCATGCCGCGAGCAGCAAAGTAGTGGCTAGCAACAGGGTTCTCATAGCAGTGCCCTCCTGTAGTCCGGCGTGTCGTCGCTGCCGCGATCGCGCTGCCGGTTCTGGTTGCGGGCTTCGATCCACAGCGGCAGACACAGCGGCAGATCATAGATCTTCTCGGCGAGCGCACCCGCGTGTTTGCACCCGTTGCCCAGTACGCGCATCGTCGCCGACAGAAGGTTCAGGAAGCCCATCCCGAGGATGCCAAGGACGGTACGCGATGATTGCACGAACGTTTCCAGCGGGATCGCGACGAATACCAGCGCGAACGGCAGTACGAAGCCCATGCCCATCTGCGCGGCCGTCGTGATCCACAGGTCTTTACTCGTCAGGATCGCTGCACCGTCGCCGCGGAGCAGGGCGCTCGTCGCAAGTTCATCCTGCAACAGAATTTCGCGCATGTAGGCGAGTCCGGCCTCAATGCTGGCCAACATGACGAGGATGCCGAAAGTGATCCAGATCATGCGCACGCGCAGCTTGTCCGGCAACGCGCCGATGACCGGAAACAGTCGCGTGATGCGCAGTGATTCCATCAGGAACAGACCCATCGAGATCTCGACCATGATGATCACGAGCGCGGCGATATCGGCCGTGCGGAAATTGCCGATGAAGTTCGTGCCGCCGACCATCTCAGCCATCGGCCGCGCGATCAGCGAGAAGTTGATCGCGGCGCCACCGACGGCGATTGCCAGCACGAATGCCGATACGAAGAAATACACGAGCGCCGACGATGACAGGATTGCAACGGCTCGATCCGAACCGCGCACGATATCCTCGTACTCCGACATGTGACGGTCGATCGCGACCGAGCGGGTCAACAGGCTCTCGACGTTCTTGTTTACGTCGCCCAGGGTCTGCTGCACGCCACGCCAATGCTGAACCATATTTCGCAGCCGTTCGTGGCGTTTCGCACTGGCGGCGCGGTACGCGACCATCGCCTCTTCGTGTGCCTTGACCAGCGACTTGTGGATGTCTCCAAGCACGTTGCCGGCGCCGATCCCCTGGCGCGCGTCGATCTTCGCGACGGCCTCGACGGCCTTGACCCACGCGGGCGGATCCGGGGGCACTTCGATGGCCTGCTGGTGATCTTCCTCGATGCGATGAATCGCCTCGTTCAGGTTGCGATTCAGCGTCGGGTAGTTCGCGAGGTCTTTGTGCACGGTGTCATTGATGCGCTCGAATTCCTTCTCGATCGCGCGTTCCTTGGCCTCGCGGCCGGCCGCAAGCAGGACTTCGCGATTCCGGGTGGCCAGGCGTGTTTCCGCGTGCGACACCGACGTCGCGCCGAGCCTGAACCCGGCGTGCAGGGCAGAACTGATAGCCCGGATGGCCTGGTGCGCGGTCGAGCGCGCCAGGTATAGCGCCGCGATGGCCAGGGTCAGCAGCAGGATGGCCGAGATCGCGGGATACGGGGTAATCCCCAATAGTTTTGATGCCAGCACGATCGTCTCTCCCTCCATGGTCAATCGATGGGCCAGCGGACCAAGGGGAAATTAACTGCGGGAATGACGACGTTTCGCGGGCCGCGTCAGGACGCCCGCCTTGTCGGCAACCCCGCTGTCATAGGTAATCCCTTAGACCGGTGGCTTTGCGACCCTTCCTTTCGGAAGGTGTGCCTTTGTTCAACGTTGCGCAGGGTGTCACGCACCCGGATGGAGTGTCAACGCCGAGTCTTCATAACGCAGGATTCGGTGCGCGTTCGGTAAAGAGGGCGCTGTCGCTTATTTTCCGCACGCGCGCGGGACGGCGATTTTGTGCGGGCGAACTACTTTTGCGTCCCTCTACGAATGACGGTAACGTTATGTTTACGTCAACTGCGAGCGCGTGCAACGCGCGGGGAAAGGGCGATGGAAAGCATCATTGGTTTACTTATTCTGATCGCCGATATCTACGCGATCGTCAAGATCGTGCAGAGTTCGGCGGACGCGATCAAGAAGCTGATCTGGATCATCATCATCCTGGTGCTGCCGATCATCGGGCTCATCGTCTGGTATCTCATGGGCCCGGGCGGCAAAGACGGCTGAATTGGTCGCCGGCCCTATTCATGCGGCGCAATACTTCGTTAAGCACCAGCTCGAGATCCTCATGTACTTGAGTACACTGTGGTCTCGAGCCGATGCTTGCCTCGTCTGGCCCGCGTCTGAATAACGCCGGCAACCAATTCGAGGGTTGTCGTGGAGTCTGATAAATCACCTGTTAATCAACAGGGCCGGCGTTTCACCGGCACGCAGGTGCTGGGCATAGTCGTCGCGACACTGGTCGTGGCGGTCATCGCGACATTCCTGGTCATCCGGTATTTCGTGTTTCCCAGCGACTTCAAACCGGTACAGCTCAACGCCAAGGAGCAGCAGGTTCTCGATGCGAAGCTCGACCGTCTGGAATCACTGAGTGGCGCCACCGCGCCGCTGGAGCCTGAAGCGTATTCGGAAGAGGGTGCGAGCCGCGAGATTCGTCTGTCCGAGAAAGAGTTGAACGCGATGCTGGCCAACAACACCGACCTGGCTACGCGCGTCGCGATCGATCTGTCGGACGACCTGGCCAGCGCGAAAATCCTGATACCGATGGATCCCGATTTTCCGGTCCTCGGCGGCAAGACGCTGCGCGTCAATGCGGGGCTCAACCTGGCGTATGCCGACGGCCGTCCGATCATCGCTGTGAGAGGCGTCAGCGTCATGGGCGTACCGATGCCGAACGCGTGGCTCGGCAACCTGAAAAACGTCAATCTGGTCAAGGAGTTCGGCGGGGATCCCGGGTTCTGGAAGTCGTTCGCGGACGGCGTCGAGCAGATCCAGGTCGAAGATGGTCGCTTGCTGATCGAACTCAAAGAGTAGCCGGCTTACCAGCCGCCACCACCACCACCACCGCCGCCGCCGCCGGAGGATCCGCCGCCGCCGCTGCCCGAACTCGAGCCCGGCGCCGTGGTGGAAGAGGCGACGGCCGCGCCCAGGCTGGAACCGAGATTGCGCGTGAACGACGCGGTATTGCCCGGCTCCCAGTGCCGACCCCGATACCAGCGCGGCCGGTAACCGCTTTCTCCCGGCGCCATGCTCGCGAGCAGCAGAATGCGCGAAAATTTCTCGCTCCATTCATTCTCGAGGTCGAGTGCCAGCGCATAGGGCAGGTACTTCTCGAACAGCGCCGGCGTCTTCTCCGGCGGATTCAGCAGGTTCAGTCGCTCTTCTTCCGCGGTACCGAGATACATCCGGAAACCCTCGATCTCGTCCATGATCTTGCGCCCGGCCAGCGTCGGGCGTTTCAACAGGAAAAAGAACACGACATTGATACCGCCCAGCAGGGCGAAACACAGAGACTGTAACGGGTTGTCGAACAGGTTGAGCGCCGATCCGACGGCACCGTTCGCGACCATGACGATTGCAAAGATCAGGAACTGGAAAAAGCCGACGATCGCGCCTCCGCCGAGTCTCGCCGATGGTTTCGCCTTGAATGTCGGGTCGTCATCGCCGCCGCCGAAGAAGTGCAGAGCCAGATAGACGACGAAAGCGCTGCCGAAAAACATGATCAAGGCGCGGAACAGCAGGCTGCCTTCGGCGTCTGCCGAGGCGGCGCTGAGCGTGATCAGCAGGGTCAGGATCAGTCCGATGACGAAGAACTTCGTATTGCGCAGGAAATAGACTTTCTCGTATTCGAGTTTCAGGCTTTCTTTCAGGCGTTTGACCGCTTTGCCGAGCACCTGGTGATTTTTATTGTCGAGCAGGATCGATTCGCCCGCGCCGCCGAAAAGCTTCTTGGCGATTCGGCGTTCGCCGCCGCTGAGAGGATCGAGAGTCGCGCCGGGTTCCCTGCGCAGCCGATACTTATCGGCCTCGGAATCGATGACGTGATAGCCCTTGACCGCCATGCTGATCAGCGCGGCCGAGAATGCCTGCTTGTCATAGCCCATGAGGCGAATGAAACGCGTTGCGGCCGGTGACAGGCCTTTGGGCGGCTCGAAGCGCGGAATGATCGTGCCCTTCTCCGGGTCCCGGCCGAACCGGCGCCATGCGAACATGTAGTAGGCGAGCACGGCCAGCGTGCCACCGATCGCAATACCCGTCGCTTTGTTGTCGTCGACGAATTGCCGGGCCCGCTCGGCGTCGGTGGGTTCCGGCACGTACCCCTTCGGCCATGCGACCGCGATTGTCAGGCCCTCGTTGGGTCCCAGTTTTCGGGTCGTGCGAAACGTCCAGATACCGCCGCGCTCGAATGCGTTGAAATCCTTGCCGCGGGCGCCCTGTGGCCCCGTATACGCGGCCTGCTTAACCGCGAGAGCGCCGCCGGGCAGCCGCACGCGGGCTTCGACCTCATCGATCATGAAGTTCCAGCCGTTGCCGGTGACGTTCCAGTAGAGTTCGTCGAAGTCATCGAAGAACCCGAGCTGGCGGGTCGTTTGATAAGTGATCGTGTAAGTATGCGGGCCGTTGTCGAGGAACACGCTGGCGTTGCCGATGCGCACGCGCACGCCATTTCGGAGTCCTTCGAGCTGGTAGTTCTCGCTGATCCCGTCGCGCAGAACGCTGCGCACGTCGAACGCCACGTTGACCGTATTGCCGTACCGATCTTTATATTGTGTCGGGAAATCGCGCAGGATGCCCCGCCGAAAATTGATGCCTTCGGCCTGGATCTCGATGGTTTCGATGACGGTCAGCGAAGCGTCATCATTGATCGTAATGTCGCTGTCGAATCGGAGGATCCTCTCCTGCGCGAGCGCCGGTGCCGCCAGCGAGAGCAGGCCGACCGCGAGCGCCGCGAGGACCCCGGCACGCAACTGTCGCGGCATCGCCGGATCAGCCGTCGAAGTCGACCTTGGGTACTGCGCGGTCGTCCGGATTCTCGATCTCGAAGAACTTGGCTTTATCGAACGAGAAGAAGCCCGCCACGAAGTTGCTCGGGAATGATTCGACCAGTACGTTCATATTGCGCGCCGTGCCGTTGTAGTAACGCCGTGCGAGTTGTATTTCGTTTTCGATTTCGCTCAGATCGTCCTGCAGGCTGATGAAATTTTCGTTGGCCTTGAGATCCGGGTAGGCCTCGGCGACCGCGAACACCTTGCCGAGGGCTGCGGTCAGCAGCCCTTCGGTCTGGCCGCGTTCCTCGATATCGGTCTGTCCCATCGCCCGCGTGCGAAGTTTCGTGACCTCCTCGAGCGCTTCTCGTTCGTGCGATGCATAGCCCTTAACCGTCTCGATGAGATTCGGTATCAGGTTCGAACGGCGCTTCAGCTGGGTATCGATGCCGCTCCAGCCTTCCTCGACCAGGTTCTTATTCTTGACGAGCTTGTTGTAGATTGCGACTACGAAAGCCGCGAGCGCGGCGACGATCACTAGCAGAACGGTCATCGTGGACATGGGCGAATCTCCGGGTTGTTACGCTCGACGACAAGACGCTAGCAAATGCCATCCGACGCCGCGAGTCAAGTGTCGATCATGCCCGATCCGGATGGCAGTCCGACGCGTCATACTGGCGTAGAGTAGAGCTGTTATTCAGCGGCCTGGCCCATGCTCGACGAACACCACACAAACGCTGTTCCCAGTTCCTCCGTCGTCCTCGTGCGCGACGGCGATGAGAACGACGGCGGTCGCCTCGAGGTGCTGATGGTGCGTCGGCACCGGAACACGTCCTTCGGCTCTGCCGATGCGTTTCCGGGTGGCACGGTGTGTGCCGACGACGCACGGATCTGCGAATACTGTTGCGGCGTCGATGGCGACGAGGCGAACCGGCGTCTCGGCACCCGGTCGTCGGGACTCGATTTCTACAGCGCGGCGATCCGTGAGTTATTCGAGGAAACGGGCGTGCTGCTGGCTCACGGGAATTCGATGTCCGGTCGCAATCTGGACGGTCAACGCGCTGCCCTCGCTCGGGGCGACCTGTCGTGGCCACGTTTCCTGGCGGAGCATGGGCTGACGCTCGAAACCGGCGAATTGCATTACGTGAGCTTTTGGGAGGCGCCGCTGGATTTTCAGCCGCGATTCTCCACGCGATTCTTCGTCGCCGAGATGCCTCGCGATCAGCAGGTGCGCCACGATGGGCGCGAACTCGTCGACAGTCGCTGGGTATCACCGTCGCGTGCCTTGCAGCTCGGCCGGGAAGGCGAATTGAATCTGCCTTTTCCGACGATGAAGAACCTCGAGGCGCTGGCAGGATTCGGGAATCGCCACGAACTGATGCAATGGGCATGGTCGCGATGGCAGAATGGGGTCCGGAAGATGCGTGGTGTCGTGATCGAAGAAAATGGCACGCGGCGCATTGTATTGCCAGGCGAACCGGGCTACCCCGAGGACGAAATTTGAACGCGGAACTAAGACCGGGAATCGTGACGCAGCTGGCGCCCGGGGTGCGTCGCCTGATCGCGCCGAATCCCGGCATGATGACCGGGTCCGGCACGAATACCTACCTGCTGGGCGAAAGTGAAGTCGCCGTCATCGATCCCGGCCCATTCATAGAAGCGCACATCGAGGCGATCCGGGAGGCCGCCCAGGGGGCCGTTCGCTGGATCCTCGTCACCCATACGCATCGCGATCACTCGCCGGCGGCGCAGGCGCTCGCGGAGGCGACCGGTGCGCCGAGATATGGCCAGACGCCACCGACCGGGCCGCGGCAGGATCCGGGGTTCGCGCCGGATATCGTCATGAACGACGGTGACACCCTGGATGTCGGCGGTGTCGCGATTCGGGCCGTGCATACGCCCGGACATGCGCCGAATCACCTGTGTTACCTGCACGAGCAGCTCGGCTGGTTATTTACCGGGGATCACGTCATGAATGGCTCGACCGTCGTCATCGATCCGCCGGACGGCAGTATGAACGATTACCTGGCTTCCCTGCGTCGAATCAGGGCACTCGAACTGGACAAGCTCGCGCCGGGCCACGGCGACTTGCTCGACGACCCGCGAGCCGAGATCGACTGGATCGTCGAGCATCGGCTGGATCGCCAGGCGCGCTTGGTGGCGGCACTCAGTTCGGCGCACGAAAAGACCGAGGAAGAACTCGTCGTCGAGGTCTACGACGAGGTAGACCAACATCGCCATCCGATCGCGATGCGATCGTTGCTCGCTCACCTGATCAAGCTCGGGGAAGACGGGAAGGCGCGCGACACGGGCAGCGGCTGGATACTCGAGGACTGAGCGGAGCATGTCCGAGCAAAGCTGGATCGAGACGATGTTGGCGGCACTGGACGCCGAGGGCGTCCCGGGGCTATTCCCCTATATGCACGAGGACGTCGAGTTCCGGTTCGGCAGTTTTCCCGCCGGCCGCGGCCGCGAGACTTTCGATGCGACGTGGCAGGCGATCTCGCCACATATCGCGTCGCTGTCCCACGATCTACTGGACGTTTGGGACTCGGGCGATTCGGCGGTTTGCCGAGGTACCGTGACCTATACACTCAAGGACGGCGGGGTGGTAACGGTGCCGTTCGCGAACGTATTTTATTTGCGGGATGGCAAGATCTCGAACTACCTGATATACGTTGACGCTTCCGCGGTCTTCGGGATCAGCGACCCCGGTTTGTAATGCTTTGGTTGCATCCGACAGATATCTGTTCTGCTGTAATTTTTCGTTCCGATCCCACAACAAAAGGAAGATAAGAATGAGCAAGGTTCAAACGGTATTCGTTTCGGCATTGTTGTTGTTCGCCGCGTCGTCGTTCGCTGGTGACGTGGAAATCAAGGATTATTCAGAGACGATCAACCAGTTCAAGGAAAACGCGGCCATAGCTCCGCTCATGAGCTCCGCCTACGGCTATGCGGTGTTTCCGAAGATCGGCAAGGGCGGCCTCGGTATCGGCGCGGCGCGTGGTCGCGGGCAGGTCTACCAGGGTGGCAAGGTCACGGGTATCACGTCGTTGACGGATATTTCGATTGGTTTCCAGGCCGGCGGCCAGGCCTACAGCCAACTTATCCTGTTCGAGGACCAGAGAGCCTATGACAATTTCACGAGCGGCGAATTCGAGTTCGATGCGGGTGCTTCCGCGATCGCGGCTCAGGCGTCTGCTTCCGCAGAGGCGGGTACGACCGGCGTGGGGACCAGTGCTGATTCCGGCGATGACGCGAATGCCAAGAGCGCGCAATACACGAACGGTTTGCTCGTGTTCACGATCGCCAAGGGTGGCCTGATGTACGAGGCTTCGATCGGCGGTCAGAAATACAGCTTCGAGGCAGTTGAATAAAAGTTGAGGGCGCGCGTCGTCCGTTCACGTCAGGTCTCGGCGGTCGATTCCGGATCGCGCCCGATCCGAGTCGGGACGCTGGGTCCGGCTAGCGCACTATTCGGTGCGCAGCGCGTCGACCGGGTCCATTGCTGCTGCCTGGCGTGCCGGCAGCACGCCGGCGATCGCGCCGATCAGAACCGCGACGATTTCCGCGGCGATCGCGTAGGGTATCGAATAACTCAACGGCATCGTCGGCACGAACAGTTTCATCGATTCGACGATCGCGGCGCCGAGCAGCAGTCCGCCGGCGCCGCCTAACGCCGCGAGCAGTATCGATTCGCTCAGGAAGATGTTGCGGACATTCGTCTGTACCGCGCCGAGCGAGCGCAGCAGCCCGATCTCGGACGTGCGCTCGCGAACGGCGATCGTCATGATCGTGAAGATACCGACGCCGCCGACGAGCAGCGAGATGCCGCCGAGCGCGGCCACGGCGATCGTCACGACGTTCAGCACGGAGCCGAGCACGTCCAGCATCTGCTGCTGACTCGTCATCGTGAAGTCTTCCTCGCCGTGGCGCGCGACGAGTATGCGACGAATACCGGCCTTGATCTCAGCGGCTGACGCATTCTCTGCGTAAAGCACGCTGATATCGACGAGGCCTTCGCGATTGAACATTTCCAGGCCGCGACCGACCGGGATGTAGATCGCGTCGTCCATATCGAAGCCGAGCACCGTGCCCTTGGATTCCATGACGCCGATGACCCGGTAACGGCGCCCGCCGATACGGACTTTCTCGCCCAGCGGATTGGCATCGTCGAACAGCTCGTCGCGGACCTTGCTGCCGAGCACGACGAGCGCACGCGGCGCACGCGGATCATCGGGCGGCAGGAACTCTCCCAGCGCCACCGGCAGCGACCAGACCTCAGGCATGTTCGGGCCCGTGGCCGTGACGAGCGTGCGACGCGCACGGCCGTTACCTTCGATCTCGGCGTTGCCCTGCACCGTGCCGGTAACGTGTCTCGCGAACGGCACGCGCTTGAGAGCCTCGGCATCCTCCAGGGTAAGCGGCCTGATCATGCTGAGCGGCAGGTTGCCGCCGCCGAAGGTCTCGGCCCGTCCGGGATTGATCGTGATGATGTTCGTGCCGAATTGCGTGAACTCGCGCAGGATGTATTGCTGCAGCCCCTCGCCAATCGACGTCAGCAGCACGACCGCCGTCACGCCGATGCCGATGCCGAGCGCCGTCAGCCCGCTGCGCAGCCGATGCGAACTCGCCGAACTGATCGTGAAACGCAACAGGTCGCGTGTAATCATGCCTGTCTTCCCGCCAGTGCGGCGATCGGGTCCAGATTCGCGGCCTTGCGCGCCGGCAGGATACCGAAGAACACGCCGCATGCCAGCGCGACCATGAACGCCATCACGGCGGCCCACGTCGGCGGCATGAATGCGTAACCCGGGAAGGCAGCCCGAAGTCCGGCCGCGACGATATAGCCGAGTGCCAGGCCGGCGGCGCCGCCGAATGACGCCAGGAAGATCGCCTCGGACACGAATAGCGCGATGATCTGTCGGCGCGTGGCGCCGAGCGCTTTCAGCAGGCCGACTTCCCTGGTGCGCTGGCTGACCGCGACCAGCATGACGTTCATGATCAGCACGCCCGCGACGATCAGGCTGATCGACGCAATCCCGGCCAGCGCGAGCGTCAGTGTGTCGAAGATGCCGTCAAACGTCGCCAGCACCGCGTCCTGCGTAATGACCGTCACGTCTTCCTGGCCATAGTGTCGTTGCTTGATGATCTCGGCGATGTCGCGTTTCGCCGCGGCCATGTCGCCGCGATCGGTTGCCTGGATAATGATTCGAAACAGGCCGCGCACGTTGTACAGCACCTGCGCATAGGCGACCGGTACGATGACGATTTCGTTTGCATCGATCATCAGCGACGTGCCTTCGGTCGCGAGTACGCCGCTGACGCGACAGCGTCGGCCGCCGACCCGCAGCCATTCGCCGATCGGGGACTTCGTGCCGAAGAGTTCGGTCCGGACGTTCTTCCCGACGACGCAGACGGGTGGCGCCCGATCCATGTCAACGTCGGGCAAGAACTCGCCGAGCGCCATCTTCCACTTGCGGATATGCAGGAAGTCATACGTGGTACCGAGTACGGCCGTGTCGCGTTCGAGGCCGCCATAAGAGACCGGCATGCTGCCGACGACAATCGGCGCGAGCAATTCGACGTGTGGGCTGCGGTACAAGGCGCGCGCATCGTCGAGCGTGATGTCGCGCTCCACGGTACCGGTCAGCGAACCCGGCATCTGGCCGCTGGTCTCGGTCTTGCCCGGGAACACGACCAGCAGACGCGTGCCGAGCGCCTGGAACTCACCGGTCACGTAGTCTCGCGCGGTCTCACCCAGCGACGTCAGCAGCAGCACCGAGCCGACGCCGATCGACGTCGCCAGCAACATCATCGCCGTGCGCAACGGATAGCGCACGATGGCTCCGATTGCGATGCGATTGGTGTCCGCGAATCTCATAATTCAGCCGTGCGCCCGGGTTGTTCGTCATCGCTGTCAGTCGAGACGCGGCCGTCCTGCATGCCGAGCTGCCGGCCCGACCGCCGACCGATCGCGGGATCGTGAGTGACGACGATCAGCGTCAGTCCCTGGCGATTCAGGTCTTCCATGATGTCGACAATCTCCTGGCCGGACTGGCTGTCCAGGTTACCGGTCGGTTCGTCGGCTAGCAGGATGGTCGGCGCCATGACGATCGCGCGCGCGATGGCGACACGTTGGCGTTCGCCGCCGGACAGCTGATCGGGCCGGTGGTCGAGCCGCGCGGCCAGGCCGACGCGTTCGAGCGCCGATTCGACCCGCCGTTTGCGCTCAGCGGGCGCCAGCCCGGCGAGCACCATCGGCAACTCGACGTTCTCGAACGCGTTCATGCGCGGCACGAGATGGAATGACTGGAACACGAACCCGATTTTGCTTTGACGAACTGCGGCGAGATCGTCGTCCTCCATCGTCGCGGTGCTGATGTCGTCGAGCCGATACTCACCGCTGGTCGGCGAGTCGAGCAGGCCAAGCACGTTCAGCAGTGTCGATTTTCCAGAACCGGACGGCCCCATGATCGAAACATACTCGCCGGAAGTGATCTCGAAGTTGATGTTGTCGAGCGCATGAACGACCTGGTCACCGACCTGGAAGTTGCGGCACAGATCTTCGAGCTTGATCATGTGGGTTCGCGCGCCAGTGCGCCTATTCCACGGTTGCCGCGGCGCCATCCTCGACGCCTTCGCGGTCGACCGTCAATACGACTTTTTCGCCCTCATCCAGGCCCGACAGGATTTCCGCATACTCCCAGCTGCGGACCCCGATCTCGATACCGCGTTTCGCCAGCGTATCGTCTTCGAGAACATACACGTTCGTTCCGTCGACGATCGTTTGCGTCGGTATACGCAGCACGTTCGAGCGTGTCTGCAGCACGATTTCGACGTCTGCGCTGTATCCGGGCAGCAGCCTGTCGCTGTCGGGGTTCTCGATCTCAGCTTCGATCTCGACGGTGCGGGCCTGTTTCTCCGTATCGAGCACGTAGGGCGCTACGCGCCGGACGAAGCCCGGAAACTTCTGATTCGGAAACGCGTCCATCGTGATCGACGCTGTCTGTCCGGCCGAGACGGCCGGCGCGTCGACCTCGTCGATGGGTGCGCTTATATAAAGGCACTTGGAGTCGATCAGGTCGACGGTTGGTGGCGTTGCGATGCCGACCGGTGACGGCGTGACGAACTCACCGAGTTCACCGTTAATCTCGGCGATGATTCA
>CAZISL010000163.1:0-6845 GCA_964541975.1 uncultured Chromatiaceae bacterium
CATTGATCTCACGAGTCTTCTCCTTCGCCACCTCGAGCATCGCATCCGGCAGGCCCTTGGCCACGAGCTTGTCGGGATGATGCTGGTTCATGAGCCGCCGGTAAGCCGTCTTGATTTCCTTGTCGGAGGCGTCGGCTTCTATGCCGAGCGCCTTGTACGCATCCGACAGCCCAAGGCCCTGCTGGCCACGATCGGGTCCCTGCCGGCGGAAGTGGCGCTGCGCGCGCAACACGGCTTCGAGCTGGGCCAGCTCGACGCGACCGACGCCCAGCTTATCGGCGACTCGCCAAAGCAAGTCACGCTCGGCCGCAGTGACGCTACCCTTGGCCAATACGATCTCGAACTGGACCTCCAGAAACGTGCGCACCAGCTGCGGCTGCCCGCCGCATACCTGCCGGAATTTCATGACCTGAGCGTCGATATCCAAACCAGGCTGTTTGCCCTCGGTAAACAGCTCGATGGCCCGGCGCACATCTTCGGGACGCAATTGCATCTGGTGCATGACGCTGCGCGCGGCCTGAATCTCCTGCTCCGAAACCCGCCCGTCCGCCTTGGCGAGCGCACCCATGGCCCGGAATGTCGACTCGAAGAACACGCGCTGGCGTTCCGCCTGGTTGAAGTGACCGTCGCCGGTCAATTGGCCGATGAGCAACCCGCGGTCGAACTGATGCCCGATGAAGGCGCCGATGGCCGCCCCGACCGGGCCGCCGACGATCAGGCCGAGGACGCCGCCGCCGATTTTCCCATACCAGTTCATGCCGCGGCGCTTCGCAAAGATCGCCCGAGGGGCAGACGCGGATACGAAATCGTGAAAATGGCGGTCACCTCGGGCTAGAATTGCCGGCTTTTCCGGCACACATACCTGAAAGCAGCAAGAAAATGGATGCACTATTCGAATCGAAATTGTCGGGCCTGACCCGCATAAGTCAAGGCAAGGTCCGCGATATGTACGCCGTCGACGACGATCACCTGCTCATCGTCACGTCCGACCGGCTGTCGGCGTTCGACGTCGTGTTGCCGAACCCGATTCCGGGTAAGGGCGCCGTACTGAACGAACTGACCGAATTCTGGATGGAACAGACGCACGATATCGTCGATAACCACCTGACCGACGTACCACTGGAATCGGTCGTCACTGACGACGCCGAGGCCGCGTCGCTTGCCGGCCGCGGCATGGTGGTCAAGCGTTTGCGTCCGCTACCCATCGAAGCGGTCGTCCGCGGCTACCTGATCGGCTCCGGCTGGAAGGACTACCAGGCGATCGGGAAGGTCTGCGGTATCGAGCTGCCGCCCGGACTGCAACAGGCACAGCAGTTGCCGGAACCCATCTTCACCCCCGCGACTAAGGCCGAAATCGGAGACCACGACGAGAACATCAGCTTCGAACAGGTCGAGGCGCTGATCGGCGCGGAACTCGCGGCGACCGTTCGGGACCTGGCGCTGGAGATCTATTCGCGCGGCGCGGCTTACGCGGCGGAGCGCGGTATCATCGTCGCCGATACGAAGTTCGAGTTCGGGCTCGATGCGAACGACAAACTGTATCTGATCGACGAGGTTCTAACGCCGGATTCTTCGCGGTTCTGGCCCGCGTCCGAGTATGCGGTTGGAATCAGTCCGCCGAGTTTCGACAAGCAGTTTGTGCGGGATTACCTCGAAACGCTGGATTGGGATAAGACGGCGCCCGGGCCGGAGTTGCCGGCTGAGATCATTGCGAAGACCGCGGAGAAGTATCGGCAGGCGGTTGATGTCATCAAGGGGCCGCCGGTCGGGTAGCTTTCCCTCGGATTCGTTCGTATTGGGGTGAATTCGTATTGCGGTTGAATTGCCGAGACCGGCCTACCGCTGGAAGGTCTTTTCCTGCGAAGACTTAGGAAAAGACCTTCCAGCGCTCTCCGGTCTCTCACCCGGCAGCCGCCGGTGGTACCGGTTGACCACTGTACTTGGCACCATAGCTCTTCGGCGGGCGCGGTGATCCCTCGACGACTATGGCGGGCGTCATTCGAGCTCGCCACTTCGGTCAGGATTTTCCGGGAAAACTATTCCGGAGTCCGCGCAGGAATAGTTCCTTCCCGGAAAATCCGCAATGGGGCGACATGACTGAACCCCGCCACCGGAAAGAACCCCCAATGAGAGACCAAAACCGAACCTCGTGGTCCCTCGCGGTACAATCTCTAACGAATAGCGCATCACATCCCGGGGGAGCGACTCATCGACGCAATTACGAACCAGATAGAAGCCTGGCTCTGGAGTCCGAGGCTCGACAAGCTGCCGCAGGCAGGGCAGTTGCTGGTCCGAGCGATCAGGTTTCTTTACGCGATCATTCGCGACGTCATCTCGGGAAATTTCACGCTGCGTGCCGCAGGGCTCGTGTATGTCACGATCCTGTCTGTCGTCCCGATGCTGGCAATCGTGTTTTCGATCCTGAAAGGTTTCGGCGTGCATCGGGAGCTCGAGCCGCTGCTGTATAACTTTCTCGCGCCGCTCGGTGAAAAGGGCGCGGAGCTGACTGAGCAGGTCATCGGGTTCGTCGATAACGTGCAGGGCAACGTACTGGCCGGCGCCGGCCTGATCTTGCTGTTCTTTACCACCATTTCGATGGCGCAGAAGGTCGAGGACAGCTTCAATTTCGTCTGGCGTGTCGATCAGTCACGCAGCATCGCGCAACGCATAACCGAATATCTGAGCCTGATCCTGATCGTGCCGGTCGTCATGGTCACCGCGATCGCGTTGCTCGCGAGCTTTCGGAGCACGGCGATCGTGCAGGAGCTGGAATCCTTCGAGGCGGTTAGCGAGACGGTACTGCTGATTGGTCAGCTGGCGCCTTACGGGCTGGTCGTGTTGCTGTTCACGGTTGCCTACTGGTTTCTACCGAATACGCGCGTGCGGTTCTTCCCGGCGCTGATGGGTGGTGTTGCCGGAGGTTTGTTGTGGGTGTCGGCAGGGAGCCTGTTCACGGCGTTCGTCGTCACATCGACCCGGACGTTGTCGATCTACGCGACGTTCGCGATCGTGATCATGGCGCTGATCTGGCTGTACCTGAGCTGGTTGATCTTGCTGGTCGGTGCTCTCGTTTCGTTCTACGTGCAGAATCCACAGCACCTGCGACTCGGCTACCGGCCGGTCAGTCTCGGCAGCCGACAGCGGGAGCAGACAGCGCTCGGCCTGATGCTCGCGGCCGCAAAGGCGTTCCGCGAAGGCGCACCGCAGCCGACGATCGGCGACGCAGCAGAGTCAGCCGGTCTGCCGACACTGGTCGTGTTGCCCGTTCTGCAGCGCCTGGTCGCCGCCAATCTGTTGAATCGCACGGGCAAAGATCAGCTGTATCCACAACGCGACCCGGCGACGATCAGGCTGATCGACGTCATCAACGCCGTTCGTGATCCCCAGGTCATCGACATCTTTACGCTTGGACAATGGCCGATGGTCGTTCACGGTGTGAGCAACGGAATCGACGATGCGCTCGATGCTGAACTGGGCGACCTTAACGTCTATGACTTGCTGGACGGTGAGGCGGTGCCGACGAAATCGAACGCCGACGGGGAGGACAATTCGGCAGCAGGCTAGCTCCCGGCGATCGTCATCTCCTCGAGCAATACCGAACCGGTCCGGATGCCGCCGCGCAGGTCGACGTCGGTGCCGATACCCACGATGTTGCGATACATGTCCTTCAGGTTTCCAGCCATCGTTATCTCGCTGACGGGATAACGAATTTCGCCGTTTTCGACCCAGAAACCGGCCGCGCCGCGCGAATAATCGCCGGTCACCGGGTTTACGCCGTGCCCGATCAGCTCGGTCACGAGCAATCCACGATCCATTTCGCGGAGCAAATCGGTGTAGCTCTTGCCGGTGTCCGCAACAACGAGGTTATGAATGCCACCGGCATTGCCGGTGGTCTGCATGCCCAGCTTGCGCGCGTAGTAGCTACCGAGCACGTATCCTCGAATCACCCCCCCGTCCACGAGCCGACGGTCGACGGTCTCGACGCCCTCGTCGTCGAATGGCGAACTGGCAAGACCGGCACGCAGATGCGGCAATTCGTCGATCGTGACGAAGTCGGCCAGGACCTGGGTATCCAGGCAGTCGGGAACGAACGTCGATTTGCGATACAGGCTCGACCCACTGATCGCACCAATCAGGTGCCCGAAGAATCCGCGCGCCAGCCGGGCCGGAAACAACACCGGCGCATTCCGCGTGTCGAGCTTGACGGAACTCAGCCTTGCGACGGCCCGCGCAGCGGCCTCACGGCCGATTTTTTCGGGACTCTCAAGCTCATCCGACATGCGGGACACGGAATACTCGAAGTCGCGCTCCATCTGTCCGTCGGCCTCGGCCAACACGGCACAGGACAGGCTGTGTTGCGAATCCCGAAAGCCTTCGAGAAATCCATTGGTATTGCCGTACACGCTGCAACCAGTGCCCGTGCCAATGTTTGCCCCTTCGGAGTTCGTGATGCGCTCGTCGCTGTCGAGCGCCGCGGCCTCGCACTCGGTCGCCAATTCGACCGCCTGGTGCGGCTCAATCTCCCAGGGGTGATACAAGTCGAGATCCGGGATGTCCTTCGCGAGGCGCTCCGGGTCCGCCAGCCCCGCGCAATCGTCCTCAGCCGCATATTGCGCGAGCCCGCAGGCACGCCGCACGGTTTCCGCGATTGCTTCGTCACCGAGATCCGAAGTCGATGCGCTGCTCTTGCGCTGACCGAAATAAACGGCCACGCCGAGGCCCTGCTTGCGATGATACTCCAGCGTCTCGACCTCCCGCATGCGCACCGTCACCGACAGGCCGGTACCGCAGGTTGCAGACGCCGCAGCCGCCGTCGCGCCGTTTTCCAGGGCGAGGTCGAGCGCCCGCTTGATGTGGGTCTTGAGGGCATCGATGCTGGGCATGGTTGGCTGCGTCATGGGTTCAGTGCTGCTCGGGCTGCGAATAGCGAGATAGTCTACCCGGACCACGACAGGCATTCACAGCAATCGCAACCTTCGCTAGAATCCGCAGATGAAAAATCAAATTGGAATCATCATGGGCTCCCATTCCGACTGGGAAATCATGAAAAACGCAGCCGACATCCTCGACGATCTCGGAATCGACAACGAATGCCGCGTCATCTCGGCGCACCGAACGCCGGACGAGCTCGCTGAGTACTGCCGCACGGCGCGCGACCGCGGACTGCAGGTCATCATCGCCGGCGCCGGACTCGCGGCCGCACTGCCCGGCTCCGTGGCGGCCCTGACGCCGTTACCGGTGCTCGGCGTGCCGATGGAGTCCCGGGCACTCGGCGGCATGGATGCCCTGCTATCGATGGTCCAGATGCCGGCCGGCATCCCGGTCGGCACTCTCGCGATCGGGAAGGCGGGCGCGAAGAATGCGGCGCTGCTCGCGGCAGCAATACTCGCGCTCTCCGACGATGGTATTAGAGCGAAACTCGACGACTTCCGCGCGGCGCAGACGCAAACCGTCCTCGACTTGCCGCCGCTGAAGTAACTCCGACTATTTGATCCGGTCTGACCCCGATCGGGGTCTCAGGTTTTCTTGCGGCCACCGGCCTTGTGGAGCTTGTCGCGAAGCGAGGGCTCCCAGCAATCCATGTCGAACTCGTCAGCGACCGGACCATTGCGGCTTCGCGGCTGCTTCTGCTTGGGCGGCTCAGCCGGCGTTTTGGCTTGAGGTTCGAGTGATTTTCTGGCGGGATTCGGCATTGGGGAATCGAATTTCGCTATTGCCGCGTACTCTATGACAGTCGCGGTACGGGGTCCGTGTTCGACTTCACATCTGTAAACTTTTTGTCAGTCGCCTTTCCGATCTCAGATCGACTCACGCGCCGCAAGATCTCAGCATTGGTGGGCTGATCGACGTGTCCCGCCGTACGATGGCGGCCAAGACAAACCCCGATCGGCCTACTGCCGCAACGAAAATCCCTCGCTAATAGGCTTCGGGCCCGGGAGAAATTTGAATTGTTCCGGCAGTCTCCGATCTCCGAGGGGGATCAGTATTGAGGAGTGCCTGCGTGAGATGCCCCGGGTCGGTGTCGAGATAGCGTCCCGCGCGATGTCGACGCGAAATCAGCGACAGAAGCTGAATTCAAGTCGTCAGACCTCAACATCCCGACGAAGGTAGCCGTCCAGAGCGGGGAGAAATTGCAGGGAGCGGCGTCGTAGCCGAGCGAAGCAGGACGCGAGAAAGGGCTCTAAGTGCGCCCGCAACGCGCCAGCGTTGGGCCCCAGCGGTTCAGATACAAGGCGCGTCTCGAAGGGAATGGCTAGCCCTTGCCGAGAGGCGCAACGCCGTAGCTGGGCCGCTGGGGCCCAACCCTTCGGGGCGGGGCGATTTTTCTCCATGACTGTGTTGCAACGGCTCGACAGCCGGAAGGATGCCAGCGCAGTCGCGCCTTGCCCTGGAGAAAAATTGCCGCCGCCGCTGGCGTGTTGCGGGTGCACTTAGAGCCCAAGGCGGAGTCGCTCCGGAGGCGGCCATGGATGGCCGCCGTAGGTTTAGAGAGTCGCAAATTCTTCCCGCTCTGGGCGGCGGTTTTCGCGCACGATCCAAGCTCCGCTATTTCCGAACCATCTCACTCCGCACGACTCGAAAATTTTGGGAACAAGCCTCGCAGCTTCGACGTGCGTGCTCGCTAATGTGGGTCAACCTCGAAAATCAGCCGGTGCCGCCGACCGTCAACCCATCGATCCGCAACGTCGGCTGCCCAACACCGACGGGAACCGACTGCCCTTCCTTGCCGCACACACCGACGCCAGTATCGAGTTCGAGGTTGTCGCCGACCATCGACACACGCTGCAGAACCGACGGGCCGTCGCCGATCAGCGTCGCGCCCTTGACCGGCGCGCCGATCTTGC
>CAZISL010000164.1:0-5480 GCA_964541975.1 uncultured Chromatiaceae bacterium
GAACACAACCTTGACGCGTATCCTGAACAGACCGCTGGCCGCCATGCTGCTCGCGCTGACTATCGCGGCGTGCACAGCGCCCGACACGGACCCGGCAGTCGACCCAGCCCCTGAAGCTGACTCAAGCTCCGAAATTGACCCTAGCTCTGCAATCGACCCAGGCCCTGCAATCGAACCAGGCCCGGAGGTCATCGTGTTTGCGAGCCGCACCGACGTCGTCGAATGGCTCGAAGCCGAAGGATGGTGGGGTGAGGAAGAACACGACGAGCAATTGAGCGTGCCGTACGCAATGATCACCGGAATCTCGGAACGCTGGCGGGCCGCGGCGCCGCAGATGCCCGTTCCAGAGAAGAAAGAGATCTTCTACCGATTGATGTTGCCGCTCGTCATGCATGCCAACGTCATGGTGCTCGACCGGCGCGCGCGGCTGGAGTCCATGTCGGAGACACTGAAGGGCGGCGCGCCGCTGGCCGCGTCCGATCTGGACTGGCTGCGCGACGCCGCCGTGCTGCTAAGGATCACGAAACGTGAAGCCGCCGATGCTCTGGGAACGGATGACAAAGACGAGCTGCGCACGATCATCGACGAGGCGCTGTACAAGCTTGACGTCATACCGCCGGGCCTCGCGCTAGGCCAAGCTGCGTATGAAAGCGGTTACGGCACCTCGCGTTTCGCCGTGCAGGGCAACGCGTTGTTCGGGCAATGGACGTTCGGCGGTGAGGGACTCGTGCCGGAACAACAGCGCGGCAATCTCGGCGATCACCGAATCGCCGCCTTCGACTGGCCGTTCGACAGTGTGCGCGGCTACTTCATCAACCTGAGTTCGCACCCGGCTTACGAAGACTTCCGACGACTTCGCGCGGAGTTGAAGACAGCCGGCAAGCCGCTCACGTCGATGGCACTCGCCGACGGCCTGATTCGGTATTCGGAGCGCGGACAGAAATACGTGGACACGCTGAAAGGCATCATCCGCGTGAACAAGCTGGACATCGCAGACGACGCAGTGTTCCGCGACGAACCGATGCGTTTCATCGTCGGCGCCGAGGACGAAGCGAACGCGGAGACACTGCGTAAAGAGATCGATTCGCTGCGCGCATCGGGAGAACTCGCTGAGATCGTCGCCAGGATGCGTCTTGAGTGAAACCATTCGGTTTGATCCTGGCGGTGTTGATCTGCTGCCCGCTGTCCGCGCAAGCGCAGGTCAACGATCCTGCGTATGCGGACTATTTCCTCGTGGGGCGATTCGGTGAAATCTGCACGATGTGCGAAGTGGTCGTGCTATGCGAAGCCGGACCGGAAACGACGCGCGCGGCGGTTCCGGACGACGGCGATTTCACGCTGTATCACATCCGCACACGCACCTTCTGGTCACAGATCGCGACGATCTGGGAATGGTTCGTCGCGAACTTCAATTCCGGCTCACTGGCGGCGGGCCATTCCCGTCCGGTCGACGTGTACGAAATCGAACGCGGCGCCTGGTCGCAACCGCGTACGGTCGACGCGCAGGTCTCTCTCGACCCGCCAACGATCGTGCTGGACGATCATGTCATCGACCGCGTCGAGCGCCGCTGGTCGGATCATGAGGCTCCCCGGCTCATCGGTTTCTGTCAACGCCTGCCGCTCTGGGAATCACTCGAGACGATCGCCGCTGAATCCGGGGAGGCCGGCCGATGACGCGCGCGCTCGACCGCTACGCCGATATATGGACGTGGAGCTGGATTCGACACAATCCGTTGCGCAGCTTCGGCATCGTGCTCCACCTGCTGCTGCGAACGCTGTTCGGCGTTTTCTGGCTGGCGGCCGGCGTCAACAAGATCCGCAAGGACTGGTTGACGACCGACATATTGAAGGAAATCTTCCTGGACCGGCTGACGGAGATGCCGCCCGACGCGTTCGCCGTGTTCTACCTGCAGACCTTCGCGATACCACTGTACAAGCTCGTCGCGTGGGTCGTTACCTTCGGAGAGCTATATGCGGCGCTCGGGCTACTGCTTGGACTGACGACGCGCTGGGCCGCTTGGGTCAGCCTGTTCATACTCGTCAACCTTGCCATCGGCGGCTACTACGACGCGTCGCTGCTGCCGTTCTTCATTCTGAACATCGTGTTCCTGTGCTGGCCGTCCGGTCTATGGCTTGGTTTCGATCGCATCCTGGCGCGGCGCCATCCGCACTCGCGCGAGTTCCAGTGAGCGACTCAGGATCCACATGAGCGAACTGTCCACCGGCACCGCGCTGGTAACCGGCGCCAGCGGTTTCGTCGGCGCGGCCGTCGCGCGCGCTCTGCTGGCGCGCGGCGTACCGGTGCGGGCGATGGTCCGTGAGAGCAGCGATCGCAGCAACATCGATAACCTTGACGTCGAGGTCGTGCATGGCGACTTACGGACGGGCGACGGACTCGCCGACGCGTCGGCCGGGTGCTCGAGCCTGTTCCATGTCGCCGCGGACTATCGCCTGTGGGTCCCGGACCCCGATGCGATGTATGCGGCCAATGTCGACGGCACCGGCAAACTGCTGCGTGCCGCGATGGACAATGGCGTCGAGCGGATCGTCTATACGAGCAGCGTCAGCGCCGTCGGGATCCCGTCCGACGGTTCTCCGGGCGACGAACGAACGCCGGTCGCACTCGAAGACATGATCGGTCCTTACAAGAGATCCAAGTTTCTCGCGGAACAGCTCGTGCGACGCATGGCTGAAGAAGACGGTTGCCCGGTCGTCATCGCGAGTCCTTCGACACCGATCGGACCGGGCGACGTCAAGCCGACGCCGACGGGGCGCGTCATCGACGACGCGGTTCACGGTCGCATGCCCGCGTTCGTCGATACCGGCCTCAACATCGTTCACGTGGACGATGTTGCCGAGGGGCACCTGCTGGCTTACGAACGCGGACAGAGCGGCGAGCGCTATATCCTTGGCGGCGAGAACCTGACGCTGCAGGAACTGCTCACGTGCGTTGCCGAGCTCGTCGGGCGACGGCCGCCGAAGATTCGATTGCCACATCAGTTTGCGCTCGGCGTCGCATACCTGAGCGAGGCCTGGGCACGCCTGTCGGGCACCGTGCCGCAAGTCACGCTGGACGGCGTACGTATGTCGCAGCACAAGATGTTCTTCTCGTCGGACAGGGCGTGTGCGGAACTCGGATACGAGCCACGGCCGGCCGTCGACGCGATTCGCGATGCAGTCGAGTGGTTTCGGGCGCGATAAGCGTCGGACGCGACCGCAAGCCGATAGTCCGGATAGAATCGCGCCACGATGAGCCCGGAAATCCCCAACCAGAGCGACGGATCGACATCCAGCCGGGCGCGCGCGATCGTCCTCGTCCTGATCGTCGCCGCCGGCTTCGCCGTGGTGCGCTGGACGCCGGTCGGCGACTACCTGAGCGAGGAACGGCTGGTCGGCCTTTTGATGGAGATCAGCCAGATCTGGTGGGCGCCGCTGGCACTCCTTGCGCTTTACGCGGTACTCGCCCCGCTCGGCATGACGATGGTACCGATGATGGTCGCCGGCTCGATCTTCGGGCCGTGGCTCGGCTCGTTCTACAACTCGCTCGGCGTCACGATCGGCGCCATCGTAAGCTTCTGGCTGGCGCGCACACTCGGGCGCGACTTCGTGCTGCAAATCACCGGCGACCGGTTTCGCCGGGCGGAAAGGTTCACCGACCGTCACGGCTTCTGGCCGCTGGTGCAGACGCGATTCCTGCCGCTGCCGTTTCCCGTCGTCAATTTCGGCGCCGCGCTCGCGGGCGTATCCCCCGGCCTGTTCGTCGCGTCGGCGATCGTCGGCATCGTGCCTTCCACCGTGCTGCATACATTTTTTATTTCCAACATCATGTTCGCGCAAGGTTCGCAACGCGCCTGGTATGGCGTCGCCTACCTGGGCTCGTTCGTGGTCTTCAACCTCATCATCGGCATCCCGTGGATACGCGGCCAGCGACGCCGCCGGCACCGTTACAACGAACTGCTCGCAACCCGCAGCCAGCGCGCAGGCAAGACCGATCCGTGAAGACCGAAACGATAGTCCTCGGCGCATGGACGGTGGTGGGCATCCTGTGGTGGGTCATCGCCGCAGTGGTCGTCGCGCGTGCGAATCGCATGCGTTCGGCTTCCGCACCTCAGCCGATTGGAACGGCGCAGCGGATCAGTATCTTCAAACCGATACCGAGCCCGCTGGGCGATCGCGAATTCGGCGCAATTCGCACCTGCCTCGAGACTTTCATCGCGGACCTCGACGCTGACAGCGAATTACTGCTGGGGGCGCGCGAACCGGAAGGTGAACGCCTGCGTTCCTTCATCGAGGAGATGCGCGGGCGTTACCCCGATGCGCGAATCGAGCTGCTCGTCGATTCGATCGGCGCCACGCGCATGCATCCGAAGGTTGCGTGGAACCAAAAACTGTCGAAGCTCGCGACGGGTGACTGGTGGCTGTGGAGCGACGCGGACATGCGGGCGCCAGCCGGGACGCTGCGCGCGTTGCGGGCGGACGTCGCCGGCGACACGGGTATCGTGACGTCGCCTTACGTCGTCACCGGTTCGCCGCAACCGGCCGACATGCTGGACACGTTGTTCGTTAACCTGGAGTTCTATCCTGGTGCCGAACTGCTCGGTCGCTCCGGCTCGCTGCGCGGGGGCTTCGGCGCAGGCATGCTGTTCGCGGCAGAGGATTTTCGCCGCAAGGTCGACTGGCGCGAGCTGGGCAGTTACCTGGCGGAAGATTTCGTGCTGGGTGCAAAGCTGGCGCCCGTCCGGCTCGCGTCGACGCGCCTGTCGACCGTGCCGTCCTCGTCGACGTGGAGTGCGGCGCTGCTGCATTACCTGCGCTGGCAAAAAACCATCCGCTGGTGTCAGCCCGGCGGGTTCGCGTCCCAGCTCTTGGTGCTGCCGGTGCTCGGCTGGCTGGCCTGGATCGCGTCAAACCCTTCCAACGCGACGGCCTGGGCCGGACTCGGTTGCGTGCTGCTCGCCGACACGACCGCCGCACTGATCATCAATGGGCTCGTCGGCTGCAGGATCGGGTTGCGTCAACTGATGATCGTTCCATGCTGGAGCGTTCTGCGCGGACTGACCTGGGTTGCGTGCTGGCTGCCGTGGCCGGTCGTCTGGCGCGGCAGACGGTGGTGGACCGCACGCCTCTATGACCCGTCGGAAGATCCGTCACCGCAAGCGGAAGCCACGAAATGAAACCGAGCTTAATTGCCGCACTCACCGTGATGGTCGCGAGCTGCATGTTCATCGGCGACCTCGACCCGGTCGACCTCGATGAACCCGGCTGGCAGATCTGGACGGGCCAGGCGACATGGCGACGCAGCGCCGAAGCGCCCCGCCTCGCCGGCGACATCGTCGCCGCCCGGCGCGACAACGGCGACGTATTCATCAATTTCAGCAAGGCGGCGCTGCCCTTGTTCTCCGCGCAGACGGCCGACGGAAAATGGCAGATCGAGTTCGTCGAGCGCGGCCGGGACTATTCGGGTCGTGGCGACCCGCCGC
>CAZISL010000165.1:0-4522 GCA_964541975.1 uncultured Chromatiaceae bacterium
AGCCGGGCGGTGGCGCTAACGTCGTTCGGGTTACTCCAGTAGCGACCGTTGTCGCGAAACTGTCCGTCATCGATATGCAGGAAGTGGCCGGCAATCTCGGCGCGTGTCGGCTTGGCCGCGCGCACCGTCAAAGCCGCATCGGAACCGCCCGACACCGGCAGATGCCAGATCTGCGGCGTCGGCAACGCCAGCCGGAACACCCACGCATCCTGGATGTTTGCGAGCCAGTCTTCGTAAGTCCACAGGGCCGTGCCGCCGCGGCCCCAGTCCTTGCCCCAGGAATTCTGAATCCAGAATCCGTCGCGGTTGTAACCGACGATCGCGAATGCGTGAAGACCGGCCGCCTGTTTTTGCAGCGCTATCTGCGCGCGCTTGCGGTCGGGGCGCTCCCAGCCAGCGTGAACGTTCGCGGAGCAATAGATCGCGCCCGTCTCGTTCAAAGCGGCGTGGTAATCGGACAGCCGCTCGCCGAGACGGTAGTAAGCGCCAACCGTCGTCCGGCGCGCATCCTTGGCCGCCTTGATCGTGAAATCAGGTGTGCCGCCCGCGTCGAACGGATACAGCGACTCGCGGCACACGCCCATGTTGTACCAGCCCTTGATGGCACCGCGACAGCTCGAACCATCGCAGCGCTGCCCGCGCCATTCATCGTAGCGCCGGGCCATTTCATACAACATCCTCGGGCTGACGGTCGTGCGCCGGCCGGCCTGGCGAATCAGCGTGTCGATCACGGCGGCGAGCGCGAACCCGGTGCACGCGGCGCTGCCACCCTGGTCGCGGATATTGAGTCGCGCGGGTTTCGCCAGGCTCGATTTCAGCCGGATCAACGGCGGCGCATAGACGAAATCACGAAAATCGGGCGCATCGGCACGGGCGGTCAGGGCAAACTTTCCAAGCTTCGTCATCCCAACGCCTCCTGGCACGTTCTACGTCATATGGTTTTTATATCGCATCCCTGTGACCAGGGTGTCAACATAATCCCGATCGACGTCCGATTTCGACGTACGATATCGACGTGCGATATCGCCGGGCGGTCGCACGACTGTGACCGATGTTCAGGCGGGATTCAGCGCCCTTTCTATAAGATCGATGTAATGCAGCAGCTGAGACGAATTCTGATCGGCGTGACGACGGCCGTTGTGCTCGCCGGTTGTGGCGGCAGCAGCGGTTCAGGCGGGACTCCGCCGCCGCCACCTCCTCCTCCACCGGGTATTGCCGAGGCCGAGGCCGTGCGGTTCCTGCGCCAGGCCAGCTTCGGCCCGACCGAACAGGACGTCGCCGCCGTCATCGCGATGGGTTACGAAGACTGGATCGACGCGCAGATCACGACACCGGCCACGTCGCAGGTTGCGATTCTGAATCGGCTCGGCACCGTCGACGACGAGACCGGGCACGACGACCGCGTCGAAGCGTGGCTCGAGAGCGCTCTGACCGGTCCGGACCAGTTGCGTCAGCGCGTCGCGTTCGCGCTGTCGGAGATCATGGTCGTATCGCAACAGAGTGGTCTGTTCGCGCAGCCCTACGGCACGGCGAATTACTACGACCTGTTGCTGACCAGCGCGTTCGGCAACTTCCGACAGCTGATGGAAGACGCCACGCTGAGTCCGGCAATGGGCGTATACCTGAGCATGCTGGGCAACCAGAAACCGAATCCGGCGTTCAACATCCGGCCGGACGAAAATTACGCACGAGAACTGATGCAGCTGTTTACGATCGGTCTCGTCGAACTGAACCAGGACGGTACGGTGCGCAGGGACGCGCAAAACCAGCCGCTACCGACTTACGATCAGGACATCATCGAGGGCTTCGCGCATGTCTTCACGGGCTGGACGTTCGGCGGTTCGCCGAGCTTCCTGCAGCCTTCGTTCGATTACCTGCAGCCAATGCAGGCGTTCCCGTTCTGGCACGACACGGGCGCGAAACAGGTCCTGAACAACGAGACGATTCCGGCCGGCCAGACCCCTGAGCAGGACCTCGCGGCCGCGCTCGACAATATCTTCTCGCATCCCAATATTGCGCCATTCATCTCTAAACAGCTGATTCAAAAGCTGGTCACGAGCAACCCTTCACCCGCCTATGTACAGCGCGTCGCGAGCGTATTCGACGACAACGGTGCAGGCGTCAAAGGTGACCTCGCCGCTGTCGTCAAGACGATCCTGCTCGACGCCGAAGCCCGCGACCCGGCGGACTCGGAAGAAGACGGCAAGGTCGTCGAGCCGGTAATCCGGCTCATCGCGTTGTGGCGGGCGTTCGACGCGACGGCGCGCGACGGGCGCTTCGACTTCCCGCTACTCGGCATCGTTACCGGTCAGGGCCCGTTGCAGGCACGCTCGGTCTTTAACTTCTTCCAGCCGGGTTACGCGCCGCCCGGCGAGATCAAGAACCAGGACCTGGTCGCGCCGGAGATGGAAATTGTCGACGAGTTGCTGGTCGCGTTTCGCTACAACGTCTTCACGCTCGCGATCATCTTCTGGAACTCGGAAGTGCTGAGTCCGTTGCTCGAAGAATATGCGATCGACATCAACGTCGACGATGAGATCGCGGTCGCCGGCGACGTCGACGCTTTGATCGATGGAGTCGCCGACAAGCTGCTTGGCGGCGCGATCTCGGCAGAACTGCGCGCCGAGGCGATAACGATGGCGAACCTGCACCCGGACACGCAGCCGGCGCAACGCGCGCTGGAGGTCATTCACACGATCGCGAACTCGCCCGAGTTCGCGACGCTGCGGTAACGAAACATGAAACGGCGAAGCAACAATCGCGGCCTTACCCCGGACACGCTGATTCGGGGCGATGTCTCGCGGCGGGACTTCCTGATGAGTTCAGCAATGGCGGCCGCGGGCGTCACGATGGGTCAATGGTCGGGGCCCGCCAGCGCGGCCGATCTCGGCGGTTACCGCGCACTGGTCTGCCTGTTCCTGTTCGGCGGCAACGACTCATTCAACATGGTCGTACCGCGCAGCCAGGCCGAGTACGACGTCTATGCGCAGTCGCGGCAAAATCTCGCGGTCGCACAGAACGACTTGTTGCCGATCACCCCGCTGACGCCCGACGGCGCACAGTACGGGCTCCACCCGTCGATGGCGGGCGTCAAGACGCTGTTCGACGCGCAGAACGCCGCGGTCGTCGCGAACATGGGCCCGCTCGTCGAGCCCGCGACGAAGGACGGGATTCTGAATGCGTCCGTCTCCGTGCCGCCGCAACTGTTCTCACACAACGACCAGCAGGACCAGTGGCATTCGCTGGCGGGGCTGACACAACTGAAGACCGGCTGGGCCGGACGCACCGCGGACCTGCTGGGCTCCCTGCTGCCGAACCAGGCGCTGCCAGTCAACGTTTCGCTGAGCGGCAACACGCTGTTCCAGGTCGGCGACGACCGCACGCCATATTCGATCGGCACGGACGGCGCAGAGGACTACGATGCGCTGATACCCGGCGGGTATCCGTTCGCCGCCGAACGCCGCGCGATGTTCGAACGCCTGCTGTCGGTAAACTATTCCAGTATCTACACGCGCGCGCTTGCCGGCGTGCATCGCGATGCGCTGGATCTGGCCGGTCTCGTGCAGAGCACGCTCGCGAATCACCCGCCGCCGGCCAATACGGTATTCCCTGCGTCACCGCTCGGCCAGCAACTGCGGCTCGTCAGCCAGTTGATATCGGCCCGCAACGACTTGTCGATGTCGCGGCAGATCTTCCTCGTTTCGGCCGGCGGCTTCGACACGCACGACAACCAGGTCGCGCTGCAGCCCGGGCTGCTCGACGATATCAGCCAGTGCCTGAACGCTTTTCATTCCGCAACGGTCGAACTCGGTGTCGACACCGACGTAACGGCATTCACCGCCTCGGACTTCGGCCGCACGCTGACGAGCAACGGCGATGGCACGGATCATGGTTGGGGCGGCCACCAGCTCGTGGTTGGCGGCGCCGTGCGGGGCGGCGATATCTACGGGCAGATGCCACTGCTGCAACTCGGCGGGCCCGACGACCTCGATGCCGGCCGGATGGTGCCCACGATTGCTGTGGATCAATACGCTGCAACGCTGTTGAGTTGGTTCGGCCTGACCGCCAGCGAGATCGACCAGCTCGCGCCGAACCTCGCCAACTTCCCGATCCGAGACCTCGGGTTCGTCTAGGGCCGATCGGCGACCCGCTATCAGATATCAATCTCCAGCTCCCTGATCTTGCGCGTCAGGGTATTCCGACCCCAGCCGAGGAGACGCGCCGCATCCTGCCGGCGCCCTTTGGCACGCGTCAGCGCGACGCGGATCAATGCTTTCTCGAATTCCGGCAGCGCCTTGTCCAGGAGCGGTTGCTGGCCGTTGGCATCCAGTTGCTGTTCTGCCCAGCGCGACAGGTCGAGCACCCATTCGGAGCGTCCGGTATCGGCCGACTTGGTGCCGCCGATGTCTGCCGGGATGTCGTCAACCCGAATCTCGGTGCCGGGCGCCGTGACGGTCAGCCGCCGGCATGCGTTCACGAGCTGACGCACGTTGCCGGGCCAATCGAACGCCTGCAGCCGCGC
>CAZISL010000166.1:0-7728 GCA_964541975.1 uncultured Chromatiaceae bacterium
GCCACGACCATCGGCCGCTTCATCAGCATCGACTCGAGCGTCACGGTACCCGATGCCAGCAACGCCGTGTCGCACGCCGCCAGCACATCGTACGAATTGCCGTCCACGATGCGCACCTCGCATTGCGGCGCCGCCGACGCGAACTGGTGTTCGATCAACCCGCGCAACGCCGGCGTGGCGGCCGGAACGGCGAACGTGATGCCCGGCTTGTGCCGCTCGATCCACGCGGCCGTCTCGGCGAATGCGGATCCAAGCCTGGTGACCTCGCCGCCGCGACTACCCGGCAGTATCGCGACGACCGGCCCGTCGTCGAGCGCTAGCTTGCGTCGAGCCGCTCGCCTGTCAACCGCCTCGCCGATAGCGTCTGCGAGCGGGTGGCCGACGAATCGCCCGTCGACGCGGTGGCGTTTCAGGAACGGCACCTCGAACGGCAACAGGCACAATACGCGGTCGCAGGCCTTACGGATGGTCTTGACGCGGGACTCGCGCCAGGCCCACACCGACGGACACACGTAGTGAACGGTTGGGATGCCGGCGCGACGCGCCACCTTCTCGACCCGAAGATTGAAGTCCGGGGCGTCAATACCGAGCAATACGTCGGGCGGGTCGGCCAGCAAACGCTCCTGAATCTCGCGCTTGATACGCAGTATCCTGGGAAGATGCCGAATCACTTCAAACAGACCCATGACGGCGAGATCATGCGCGTCGAACCAGGGTTTGCAGCCGGCGGCGCGCATCTCGGGGCCAGCCACGCCCTCGAAGATCAGATCAGGTCTGAGACGGGCTGCACTGCGAATGAAACTCGCGCCCAGCTGGTCGCCGGACGCTTCTCCCGCGATGACGACGATTCTCGGCATGCGAGAACCGTGAATTACCGGATCAGTCCGCGTTCGGACTTCTCGATGAACTCAATCAGAATCTGCAATTCGGACTGCTCAGCGACGCGCTCTTTAAGTTGTGCGACGACGTCGGTCACGAGCATGTCGGAGCGATAGAGTAAACGGTACGCATCCTTCAGGTTCTTGATTTGCTCCGCCGAAAAGCCGCGACGCTGCAATCCTTCGGAATTGATGCCACGCGGTTTCGGCGGCGTGCCGAATACCAGGACATAAGGCGGCACGTCCTTGCCGATGCCGCCGTATGCGCCGACGAAACTGTGTGCGCCGATCCGGCAAAACTGGTGAATCGCCGCGAAGGCGCTGAGCATCGCGTAGTCGCCGACATGCACGTGACCGGCCAGCGTGCTGCCATTGGCCATGATGATGTGATCGCCGAGGCGGCAATCGTGCGCGATATGCGCATACGCCATGATCCAGTTGTCGTTGCCGAGCGACGTGACACCCTCGTCCTGCGTCGTGCCGCGGTTGAGCGTGCAATATTCGCGGATCGTATTGCCGGAACCGATCTCCAGCCGCGTATCTTCGCCCGCGAATTTCTTGTCCTGCGGATCGTCGCCGATCGACGCGAACGAATAGATTCGATTATTCGGGCCGACCGTCGTCGGGCCTTTCAGCACGCAGTGCGAGCCGATGTCGCAACCGCTATCGATCTCGACCTTCGGTCCGACGACGGTATATGCACCAATCCTTACGTCGTCGCCGAGACTGGCAGCGGAAGAAATGACCGCGGTCGTATGGATCAAACTATCGGTACTCATGAGTCGTCGGCCAGTTTCGCCAGCTGTTTTTCGAGTTTTCGCAATCGGCGCGCCATTTCATCGAGCTGGCCGTACCGAATGACGTTCTTGCGCCAGCGACCGATCTCTTCGACGTTCGCCGGAAACCCGCCATACGCGCCCGGCTGGCTAATCGCACTCGCCACGCCGGTACCCGCGGCCAGCATGACGTTGTCACAAATACTCAGATGCCCGGCGATGATACTCGCACCGCCGATCAGGCAACGCGCGCCGATGGAACTGCTGCCTGAAACGCCGGTCAACGCCGCCATCGCCGTGTGCTCACCGATGGTCACGTTGTGTGCGATCTGGATCTGATTGTCGAGCTTCGCGCCGTTGCCGATGACCGTGTCGTCGATGGCACCGCGATCCACCGTCGTGTTGGCACCGATCTCGACGTCGTCGCCGATCTCAACGCCACCGACCTGTGGCACTTTCGTCCAACCGGTCGACTCCTGCGCGATACCGAATCCGTCGGCACCGATCACGGCGCCGCTGTGAATGATGCAACGCGCACCGATCAGAACGCCGTGGTACACCGAGACATTGCCCATCAGTCGAGTATCGTCGCCCAGATGACTGTCGCGCCCGACGAAGGTATTCGGACCTACGTATACGCGCTCTCCCAGTACCGCGCCGGATTCGATCACGCCCCCAGGCGCGACTTCGCACGAATCAGGTATTTGCGCATCCGCGGCGACGGATGCCGTCGAGTGCACGCCCGCCACGAGCGAATGCGGCGGATGCAACTCGGTCGCTACGTGCGCATATATTGCGTACGGGTTCTCGGCGATGAGAGCCGCCGCCGGGCACGCATCGACATCGTCGGAGCCCAGGATAACGGCGGCCGCCCGGGTCTCCGCCAGCTGGTCGCGATATGCCGCATTCGCCAGGAAACTGACGGAGCCGCCATTCGCATTGGTTAGCGTGGCGACATGGCTGACTTCAACGTCAGGATCGCCGCGCAGCTCGCAACCGAACCGCGCTGCGATATCGCCAAGAGCCAGGCTCATGTCCGCCGATCTCCCATCACGCTGGGCATGCCGAGAACGGGTGCCTCAGCTGCCTGACGCCGCGCCGAACGCGGCCTTGAGCCCCGCGAGGACCTGCGCGGTAATGTCGATCGCATCGCTCGCATAAACCACGCCTTCCGCAACGACCAGGTCGAACCCCTGCTCTGTCGCATAGGCCTGCACCTCACGCAACAGCTCGCCCTGGAGTTTACGCAGCGCCTCGTTGCGGCGAAGGTTCACGTCTTCCGTGAATTCCTGCTGCTGACGATTGAGCTCGCGCTCGTCACGACGCAATTCGTTCTCGGCGTTGCGACGCTCTTCCGGACCCATGACATCGAGGTCGCGCTGGATCTGGTCCTGCTTTTCCTTCAGTTCAGCCTGCAGGGCAACCACTTCGCGCTGCCTCGGCGCGAACTCCTCCTGCAAAACTTCCATCGCGCCGGTCGCCTGTGGCGATTCCGCCAGCAACTGAGCGAAATTTACGTAGCCGATCTTGACCTGCTGGGCACTCGCGAACCCGGACATCATCAAGAGCGCAATGCCAACCATCAGACTGGCGGTGATATTCGATGTTTTCGTCATTATTCCTTACCTGTTGTTAAAACCTAGAACGCGCCCCCGATCGAGAACTGGAATCGCTCGGTCACGTCGCCGAAACGACCGCCACCGAACGAATCCGCATTGATCGGAAACGCATAACTGAACCGGAACAGGCCCATCGGCGCAAGCCACTGGACCGCAGCGCCATAGGACATTCTAAGATCCTGATCGCTGTATTTATAGGTGATCTCGTTGTTTTCGTTACACGTTAATTCGCTGTTCGTCACGCAGGACGTACTGTAAAACACGACAGCGTCATCCGAATAGACATTTCCCGCATCGAAGAATAACGAAAATCGAGATCGACTCGCCCAACTCTGCGGAATCGGCAGAATCAGCTCCGCCTGCCCGACGGCCAGAATATTACCGCCATATGGATTACCGAAGGTATCTCTTGGGCCCAGGGTGTTTTCGCGGAAGCCCCGGACCGTATTCGGCCCGCCACCGAAGTAGTTCTTGTACGGCGGGACCGAGGTCGTATCGCCAAAGGCCTTGCCGTAACGCAGGTCCATGTTGAGCAAGAACGTGAAATAGCGAGACATCGGCTGATATTTCGTGAAGCTGTATGTCGCCGTGTAGAACTCGATGTCGCTGCCCGGGAATGTCGCATTCAACAACAGTCGCTGGCGCGATCCACGGCTGGCAAACAAGGACCGGTTCCGGCTGTCGTACACCCAGCCCCCGATCAGGTCGAGCGTATTGAAATCCGTGCCACCGACGTTTCCGACTCGATACGGATTGCCGTTGCTCGAGACCCATTCCTGTGCCTGCAACGTGCTGCCCGTGCTGGCCAGTAGTTCGGATTTGTTCCACGCGACGCCGAGAATCAGGCTCTGAAACTCGGACAACGGGTAACTGAACTCGAGGCGCGCGGACAAATTCTGGGTTTCCAGTTCCGACGCATCCGAGGTGAACTGGGAAATGTCCGAATACGACGCGCTGATCGTCCGACTCACTCCGTTGATCGTGCTGTAGGGGTCGGTGTGGGACATGCTGTAGATCGTTCGGAACTGGCCGGTGTTGACGTCCGCGGCCACCCGGTTGCCGGTACCGAAGAAATTCGTGTGCACGAAATTCACATTAAATATGAGGCCTTGCGCCTCGGAGAAGCCGAGACCACCCCCGAACTGACCCGGCAGGCCTTCCTTCAACCGGAAATCGACGTCGACCAGGTCTGGCGTCCCGGGCACCGGCGTCGTCTCGACCGAAACTTCCTCGATATACGGCAGACGTTGCAGGCGAACCTTGGACCGCTCCACCTTGCTGTTGGAGAGGTACCCGCCCTCGAACTGGCGCATCTCGCGACGGAAGACATCGTCGTTGACGGAATCGGCGCCCTGGAAATTGACACGTCGCACGTAAACGCGGTTCTTGGGCTCGACATAGAGGGTCAGCGCCACGGTTTTCGCCTCCCGGTCGAGCTCGGGAACCGGCTCGATCGATGCGAACGCGTAGCCTTCCTCGCCGAGGCGCAGGCGGATCAGGTCCGCGCTATTCGAGATGACTCGCTGCGAGTAGATCTGGCCCGGCTTTACGGCGACGAACGGATTGAGTTGTGCGTCAGTCAGGATCAACTCGCCGGCCAGCCTAACGTCGGAGATTGTATATCGGTCACCTTCGACGATATTGATCGTGATGAAGATGTCTTCCTTGTCCGGCGCGATCGCCACCTGGGTGGACTCGATCACAAAATCGGCGAAGCCACGATCCATGTAATAAGAGCGAAGAATCTCGAGGTCGCCAGAAAGCGCCTCGCGCGAGTATCGGTCATCCTGCCGAATGAATGACAGCAGGTTTGGCGTGCGCAACGAGAATGCGTCGAGCAGGTCCTTATCCTTGTACGTCTCATTACCGACGATGTTGATCTGGCGAATGCGCGCGCGGTCACCCTCTTTGATATTGATCGCGATCTGAACCTTGTTGCCCGGGACCTCAGTAACCTCGGACGTCACCTTCGCCGCGTACTTGCCCTGACTGAAATACTGATCCGTCAGCGACTGCTCGACCTCGTCGATCACGGAGCGATTGAACGTCCGTCCGGCCTTCAGGCCGATTTGCGCCAGGGGCTCTTCCAGATCCTCGGTCTTTATGTCTTTGTTGCCCTCGATCGTGAAGGATTCGATCGACGGACGTTCGGCGACCGCGATAATCAACGTGCCGTCGTCCCAGCGCAGCTCGACGTCCTTGAAAAAACCGGTACCGTAAACCGCTCGCGTCGCCTCCTGAACGCGCTGCGCGTCGAGCGTGTCGCCAATATTGACCGGCAGGTAATTGAACACGGTGCCATCGGAGATGCGCTGCAGACCCTCCACGCGGATATTCCGGACGACGAGTTGCTGAGGGGCCGCACTCTGCAGCGGCGCTCCACCGGCCGGTGGGCCCATTAATTGCGCCATCGCCGGAACCGCAAGAACGCCCGCCGCGATCGCTGTCAGCCAGGCAGACAGGCGTATTAACGGCCTGTGCATGCGCAATCTCATCAGCCGAAAATCCGCGCAAGGTCGTTATAGAAAGCGAAGCTCATCAGCAACAGCAGGAAGACGATGCCCATTTGCTGGCCGATCATCTGCGCTTTCTCTGACATGGGACTGCCTTTCGCGCCCTCGATAAGCTGATAGAAGATCTGTCCGCCATCCAGCATCGGGATCGGCAGCAGGTTAAGAATCCCGAGACTGATGCTGACGATGGCCAGGAAACTCAGAAACTGAACCATACCGATGCTGGCGCTGACACCTGCGTACTGGGCGATATTGATCGGACCGCTGATATTCTTGACCGACACGTCGCCGATGACCATGCTGAAAATCATCTTGACGGTCAGCGCCATCATTTCCCAGGTCTTCGCGACTGCCCTGCCCAGCGCTTCGCCGACGCCATATCGCTGTTCGGCGCGCATCGACTCCAACAGGTCTTCCGGCACTCTGACCGACGCACCGATGCGCCCGATCGCCTCGCCGTCCACGTCGACCTCCCCGATTTCGATGGTCAGCGGCACGTCTACCCCATCGCGTTCGACGACGACCTCGATCGTCTGGTTCGGTCGCGCGCGGACGAAGTTGACCCAGTCAGGCCACGACTCCACTGCATCGCCCTGCGCCCGCAACACCAGGTCACCTGGCTCGAAGCCGGCGCGCTCAGCCGGACCGCCCGACGTCAGCACGTCGATGACGGGCGGAAGACGCGGCGACCAGGGCCGGAAGCCCAGGCCGTTGAACAACTGTCCCGGCTCGGTCAGCTCCGACTCGCGGCCGGCGCTGCGCAGCGTGATCGAAAGCTGGGGCGCGCTTTCGCGGCGCACGGTCAGCGGAATGTCGCCGTCGCTCAACATTTCGTTCAGCATCGCCAGTATCGTCCCTTCCCACGTTCCGACCGATCGGTCACCAACGCGCAGCACCTCGTCACCACTGAGTAGTCCCGCCGTCGCAGCGATCGAGTCGGGCTCGACTTCGCCAATCAGTGGTTTCGTTCCTGGAACGCCGATCACGAACATGCACCAGTAGGCAAGGATCGCGAACAGGAAGTTCAATCCGGGCCCAGCCGCCAGGATTGCGACCTTCGCCGGCCCGGACTTGCGGTTCAGCGCGCGGTTCTGCTCGTCCAACGGCACCGCGCAGTCGCGCTCGTCCAGCAGCTTGACGTAGCCGCCGATGGGAATGGCCGAAATACAGAATTCGGTTTGATCCTCGCCGTAGCGCTTTGACCACAGCACCCGGCCAAAACCGATGGAAAATCGCAACACCTTGACACCCATCCAGCGGGCGACGATGTAATGCCCCCACTCATGCACCGCAACAAGAATCGCGATGGCGACGATGAAGGAGACCGTGGACGTCAAGAAACCTGCCATCAATAATCCGTTATCAACTGCTCAACAGGCCCAGCCAGGCAAACTCGAGTACGAACAGTGGCACAGCTGCCGTGACGCTGTCGACCCGATCCAGCACCCCCCCATGACCGGGAAACAGGTTACCACTATCCTTGAGGTCCGAATTACGTTTGAACATGCTGACGGTCAGGTCACCGACGACGGATACGACGCCGACGGACAAGCCTACCGGTAACATGACGAGCGGTGAAATCCCCGCCCAGGCGCCGCCCGCGACAGCAGCCGCGGCGGCCGCGATCAGACCACCCGCCAAGCCTTCCCAGGTCTTGCCCGGGCTCACTCGCGGAGCAAGTTTGCGACGCCCGAGCCGACGTCCGACGAAGTAGGCGCCGACGTCGGCGGCCCAAACGATGGCCAGGACCAGCAACACGAATTCCGGGCCACGCTCCGCGACTCGCAGCAAAGTCACGATACCGGCCCAGGCGGGCACGATGACGAGAATACCGCACAGGGCGCCGACGGCGGGCGGGATCGGCGTCGGGTATTGCAGGACCCAGACGAACGCGCATAACCACCAGCCCAGGCTGACCCACAGTATGGGCATCAGCGGCAGC
>CAZISL010000167.1:0-8803 GCA_964541975.1 uncultured Chromatiaceae bacterium
CCCGGCATGCGCGTGATGCCGTTCTTGGCGAGCGTGTCGAACGATTCCTTCGGCAGGCCGGGATTGACGGCGAGCTGGAATTCGAGCGCATCGCGCGCCTTAGTGTAGGCGCCGTTCTTCGTGAACAGGTCGTGCAACTGCCGAAAGTCTCGCTGGATCGGCACGCCCATCGCGTTGTCCGGCATCGGCTGAATATCCCGTGCCGTCGCGCGTTCGGAGATCGCCTTGGCGAACCGTCGGTATAGCTCGAAATCGTCGACGGCCTCGCCCAGCGGCGGCACGGCCGCATCCAGTACCTGCAAATAGGGCGTCCAAGGCCACAAGACCAGGTCTTCGCGCTCGTAATGATGCGCGACCGGCAGCACGTAATCCGCGTACATCGCCGTGACGCCCATGTCCGGCGCGCAGGCGACGATATGGTCGAGTTGCTCGAGGCCTTCTTCGCGCCAGCGCTTGCCGGACGCACGCCAGTTCGCGGCGTTCGTGCCGATGTAAAATCCCATCTTCCACGGCGCGCGGCCGTAATCGGGGAACCAACCCTGTTTAACCGATTCCTGGAAGTACTGATCGAAGTGCTCCGCGAGCGGCTCGCCATAGGCCTCGCGATTCAGCGCCTTGCCGTCCGTCTTCGTGTAGTCCCAGCGCGACAAAGTCGCCGCGCGCAGGCCCGGCGGCAGACCATCGAAGACGAACGCCATCTGGTCGTCCGCCCGCGCCATGTTCATGAACTGGAAGCCGGTGCCCGGCTTGCCGAGATTGCCGGTGATCGACAACAGCAACAGGAACGCGCGTTGCAGCAGGTCCCCGTGCAACCACTTGGAAACGCGGAACCCGGAGAAGATCATGGCCGGCCCGTTACCGGCGAACTGGCGTGCCACTTCGCGGATCACGTCCGGATGCACGCCGGTGACCTCGGTCGCGAGATCCGGCGCGAAGGCGGCCGAATGCTCTTTGACGAGTTCGAACACGGTCGTGACCTCGACCGGCCCCGTCGGCGTGTCGACCGTCCAGCGACCTTCCAGCGCCGGCCGGAGATCGCCGAGAGAAATCCGATCGGTGCGTTCCGGCTGCGGTGGACCGGGCATCGGGATCGTGAAGCCCGTCCCGGGCGCCGGCGCGATCGCGCCCGTGGCCTCGTCCCAGAAATAGAATGCCTGATCGGCGCCCACGGTCTCCTCGCCCAGATCCGTCGCGCGCAGGAACTTGCGATTGTCCGTGCGCACGAGGAACGGCAGGTCGGTCTGTTCGCGGATGTAGTCCGCGTCGATACTGCCATCCTCGATGATCGTGTTGACCATCGACATGGCCAGAGCCGCGTCGGTGCCAGGCTTCGGATTCAACCACTTGCTGGCGTGCATCGAAGTCGCGGTGAACTCCGGGGAAATCGCGATGACTTCGGTGCCGTTGTAACGCGCCTCCCAGAAAAAATGCGCGTCAGGAATACGCGTGACCGCCGGGTTGCAATACCAGATCAGGCAGGTACGCGATTTGAAGATCGACGCGGCCGTGTCGCCGAGCATCGCCTCGCCCATCGTCAGGTAGACGCCCGTGGGCAGGTCGCCGACGCCGGCGAAGGCGTCGGGCATGGGACTGCCGGTGATATTGGTGAAGCGGAAATACGCCATCATCGACGCGCGCTTCATGGCCATCTGCGTGCCCATGCCGAACGAAACGGACTCCGGGCCGTGGGCAACGACGGTATCGAGGAATCGATCCGCGATGTCGTTCAGTGCATCGTCCCAGGAGACGCGCTCCCACTTGCCCTCGCCGCGCTCGCCGACGCGTTTCATCGGGTACAGCACGCGCTGCTTGCCGTACATGTACTTCGCGTGACGCAGGCCCTTCTGGCAGCCGCGCGGGCCGAAGTCGGGCACGTCCGAATCAATCGCTTCGTATTCGCCCTGCTGTTCTTCGCGCCAGACCACGCCGTCCTTGACGTAGACGTTGAACGCGCAGCCGCCCTGGCAGTTCGTGCCGTGGGTGCCGTGGACGACCTTATCCCAGGTCCACTTGGACCGCATCAGGTCTTCCCACTGGCCGTAGTCGGCCTCGGCCGCGGCCTGTGCGATTGCGGGTCCGGCGTACTTGAGCGACAACGTCGCTGCGCCGGCACCGGCGATGAAGCCGCGCCGCGTCGTGCCCTGAGTCACGCCCTCGGTCACGCCATGAGTCGGAGATTCGTTCGCAGAGTCGCTCGGCATAACTCGTATCCTTCTAAATTACGCCCGGTCAATTTCGCCCAATCAATTACGCTTGCGCAGTTCGGTCTTCAGCACTTTGCCCCCGGCGTTGCGCGGGATCGCGTCGATGAATTCGTACTGCTTCGGCGTCTTCATGCCGGAGATCTTGCCGTCGCAATATTCGATCACGACATCGGGGTCCGACACGTCGCCGACGACGAAGGCCTTCAGCGCCTCGCCCCATTTGTCGTCCGGCACGCCGATGACCGCAACGTCGCGAATTTGCGGATGCGTGATCAACACTTCCTCGACTTCGCGGGGGTAAATATTGACACCGCCGGAAATCACCATGTCCTTCTTGCGATCGACAATGTAGTAATAGCCCTCGTCGTCGCGTCTGACCATGTCGCCGACCGTGACCCAGCCGTCGCGATAGGCCTCCGCCGTTTCTTCGGGGCGTTTCCAGTAACCGTTGAACAGGTACGGGCTGCGCGAGAACAGCTCGCCGACTTCGTCCACGCCGCACTCGTTGCCGTCGTCATCGCGAACACTGACCAGCGTGCCGGGAATCGGCTGCCCGACGCAGGCCTGCTTGCGCAGCTGGTCGGGTGGTCGCAGGTTCAGAACGATGCCCGCCTCGGTCGAACCATAGGTCTCGTGCAGCAGGCCCGGCCCGAAAAATTCGACCAAAGTTTCTTTCATCGCCTGCGGCAACGCCGCGGCGTTCGAGATGATCGTCTTCAGATGCTCGGGCTTGTTCGCCTCCAGGAACGCGCGTTCCTGCGAGAAGATCACGTTGAAATGCGTCGGCACGCCGAAGAAACCGGTCATCGCCTCCTCTTTCAATTTGATCATGACCTGGTCGGGCTCGAACTTATCCATGATCTCCGCGTAGCCGCCGAGGAATACCGGGGCGAGCGAAAAGATCATGCCGGCGCCGTGACACATCGGCGCGATCGCCAGGAACCGGTCATCGGGCGCGTAGCAGCCGTACTCGGACGCCATCGCGAACATGCTCAGGGTCCGCGAGCGGTGCGACACCTGCACGCCTTTTGGCTTGCCCGTCGTGCCGGACGTATACGGGATCGTGAACGTACCCCATTCCTCGGCCACCGGCGGCGGCGCGGGTCGCGACTTCGCGATCCAGTCTTCGTAATCGTTTTCGATGACGAATGTTTTGTCGACGCCGTCCACCTTCAGGTCCGCGAGCCCCTCGGCGCTGGCCGCATCGACGAACAGCACGCGCGCATTCGCGTCCTCGCAGATCGCCTTGATCTCCACCGGCGACAGCTTCGGATTGACCGTCGCGAGCGCGACGCCGGCCTGCGACGCGCCGATGACGAGTTCCATGTACTCGATCGAGTTCGACGCAACGATGGCCCCATGATCGCCGTTCGCCAGGCCGAGATCCTCGCGCAGCGCCGTCGTGACCCGATCGATACGCTCGATCAGGTCGCCATAGGTGCGCAGCCGCTCGCCGTGCTTATAGGCGATCTTCGCGGGGTTGCGGCCCGCGGCCGCCCGGACGCCATCGGCGATCGACAAGTGAGAAAAAGAAAACGGCAGATCCATCGTCACGCTAACCCGGCAGGTTGAAGACCCTGAGCGCGTTGTCGCGCATCAGCATCTGTTTGGATTCTTCGCGCAAGCCGAGTTCTTCGACCTCGGCGACGGCGCGCTCGGGATCGATGACCGGCCAGTCGGTGCCGAACATGACTTTGTGGCGCCCGTAGGAATTCGCGTAGTGAACGTAGTTCGGCGGCCAGTACTTCGGCGCATAGGCATCGCCGGCCGTGTAGACGTTCTCGTGCTTCCAGCACATCGAGATCATCTCGTCGGTCCACGGGATGCCGATGTGGATGCCGATCAGCTTGAGCTCTGGAAAATCGATCGCGACCTGGTCGAGGCAGATCGGCCGGCCGACACTGGGCAGCCGTCGCTCACGCGAATACACGAGGTTGTGGCCGACCTGCATCATGATCGGCACGCCGAGCTCGGCGCACTTGGTGTAGAACGGGTAGTACTTGGCATGGTCGGGCGGCAGGCCGCACCAGTGCGGATACAGGTGCGCGCCGACGAAGCCGAGTTCCCTGACCGCATGTTCGAGGTCGCGGACGCCCTGCATGCCGCGAAACGGATCGATGCCGGCCAGGCCGGAGAATCGGTCGGGGTGCGCCACGCAATGCTTGTGGACGCGTTCGTACGGAACCTCGAAACCGCCCTTGACGTTGATGTCGCCGGCCCGGACGGCGATCAGCAGCGAGCGCTCGATGCCCGCGCGATCCATCTTGACGATGTAGTCTTCGATCGAGACGCCGCCGCGCATGTACTCGGGCATGCGGACCTGCTCTTTAAAGTCGTCGTCGAGGCCGGTCTGCCCATCGCGCACGACGCCGGGCGTATAGAGGTTACATACGATATCGATGGCGCCGGCCATGCATTGTTTCCCTTATTGTCAGCTCGCCGAGAGTCTGGCGTACACGCGTCCGAACGTTACCAGCCGTCCAGATCCCAGTCGCCGGCCGTCTTCGAGCGCACCGGGATGCCTGCAATCAGCGGCGCCTGCGTCTCGAGATCGTAATTAACGTTATTGCCCTTGATGATGATCTCCTCCTCGGTCGTGATCCAGTTGATCAACGAACCATCGAGGCGGAAGAAGCCTGCCCAGCCGCGCTCCTCGCCGGCGACGAAATGACCGTGCTTGACCAGGGCCGGACGGAAGAAATACGTGCCGGCATCGAGCTTGCCAAAGTTGTAATCGAGATGGCCGTCGATGCTGTAGGCCTCCTCGAACACGGGGTGGTGAACCATACGGTTGTCGGACCAGCCCGGGGGCGCCCAGGCCAGCATCGTCACCCAACCCTTGTCGTTCTGGCCTTCCGGCGCCGGGTCGATATAAAGCGGTTTCAGCTTCAGGAATCGCTGCGTGTCACCCTCGTAGACGTTCTGCAGCCATTCCATTCGCGACGAGTCGACGACCGTCAGCTCGCCGGGTTCGTCCGACGCGGTGTTGCCCCCGCGGGGAACGAAATCTGCGCGGTCCTTGTCCGAAACCGAGAATCCCCAGTCGCCATATTCGCGGAAGATCAGCACCTCCGTGCCCTCTTCGACCGACATCGCCGGCACACACAGGCCGGCCGGTGCGCGGAAATATGAGCCTTTGGTCAACATCCGGTCGCCGAGCTTCACGCGCCCCTGCATCACGTACCACTCGATGTCAGCATGGTGATAGCCGGCCGGGCGGTGCCACGCGCTATCGAAAATGACGCGCGTCGAGGCCGAGCCGTCTTCCTCGTCATACGACAGGTTGCGCTGTTTTACCTTGCCATCTCCGCGGACGAGCTCGGCGTCGTGCCAGCAGAGATCGGATTCCTGAATCAACTCGACATGAGGTCTCACGGGGTACTCCTTAGATTCTTTCTGTTGGTTCGGGGACGAGACGCATCGTCCCGGCATGCTGTGAATATCGATTCTTTCGGCCGTTTTTGCAATAGTCCGCTGGCCTGTCACCAATTGGTGGCCAACCAGGCATGACGCTGCGTTCGCCCCGGCTTCGCGTTAGAATCGATTCGCCGGGGGCAGCGCCGGCGACGCTAAGGGAGACCCCATGGACGCTTTCGACGCCTGGAAGTATCTGCACATACTGATGTTCGTGTTCTGGATCGGCACGGATCTCGGCGTATTCCTGTCGGCGAAGAAATCGACCGACCCGAAATTATCCTTCGAGACGCGCGTTCTGCTGCTGCACATGGCGCTGCGGATCGAGCTCCTGCCCCGCACGATGTGGAAGGCCGCCCTGCCGCTCGGCGTCATGCTGTCGGAAGGCCTGGGCCTGATCGACATCGGCACTTCCGGCATTATCGCGACGTGGATCTTCAGCATCGCGTGGTGGGCGGTCAGCATGTATGGCGCCTACCACTACGACAAGCCGATCGGCCATAAATTCGGCAAGGTCACCAACGTACTAACGGGAGCCGTCGGCGTCGCCTGCATCGCGGTCGCGGCCATGTCACTGGCCGGTAACGGCCCGATCGACCCCGATGCGACGTGGCTCAGCTGGAAGATCGGTCTGTACGGCCTGATCAACCTGATGGTGATCGTCATGATCGTGATTTTCGACCCGCTCGGCGCGGCGTTCGGCCGCCTGGCCGTCGAGGGATCGACGCCGGAGATCGAAGGCATCATTGCCGGCGTCATGGACCGATCGGCCGTCATTATCTGGGCGACGTACTCGACGATCGCGCTCGTCGCTTTCATCGCGACGACCAAGATCATCTGACGGACCCCAGACTCGGAGTCCGGACTTAGCCATGCCCAGGATCAGCGGCTGCATCATCTCGTTCAATGAAGAAGCCAAGATCGAGGACTGCCTGAAGAGCCTGCTGCCGGTCGTCGATGAGATCATCGTCGTCGATTCCCTCAGCACGGATAAGACCGTCGAGATCGCGCGCCGCTACACCGACAAGATCTACGATCAGAAATTCCTCGGGCACATCGAGCAGAAGAACCTCGCCGTCAGCAAAGCCAGCCACGACTGGATCCTGAGCCTCGACTGCGACGAACGGCTCGACGACGAACTGACGGCCGCGATCCTCGGCATCAAGGACACTCTGGAGGAGCACGGCGCCTACCGGATGGCGCGCAAGACGTTCTACGTCTACCGGTGGCTGAATCACTGCTGGTATCCCGACCGCAAGGTCCGGCTATTCAATCGGCAACTGGCCGAATGGGGCGGGACCAACCCCCACGACGTCATCATCATCGACGAGAACGTCGTCAAGGACATCCCCGGGGACATCCTGCACTACTCCTTCGACAGCATCTCGGCGCACCTGCAGACGGTGGACAAGTTCACGGAGATCGCCGCGCACGAGATCATCCGCAAGGGCAAACCGATCAGCCTGCTGGCGCCGTTCACGCACAGCATCTGGGCGTTTATCAGGATCTATGTCGTGCGCGGCGGGTTCAAGGACGGGTTCGCGGGGTTCGTCGCGTCATACCTGTCGATGGTCTATGCCTTCGTGAAGTACACGAAGGTCATCTTTTATCGGCGCAAGAAATCGAACTGAGGTCGCCAGTTCGCCGGGCACTGCGTGTCGTTACGCGGCGTGCTTCTGCATGAAGTACTCGATCGTCTTCTGCAGCCCATCTTCCAGGCTGATCTCCGGCTCCCAGTCCAGCTCCCGCCGCGCCAGCGATATGTCGGGCTGGCGCTGCAACGGATCGTCTTCCGGCAACGGCTTGAACACGAGCTTCGAACTCGATTCGGTCATGCGTATCACGAGTTCGGCCATTTCCCGAATCGTCATCTCGCCGGTATTGCCGAGATTGACCGGACCCGTGAACCCGTCCGGGCTGTCCATCAGCGCGAGCAGCCCGCGCACGAGGTCGTCGACATAGCAGAACGAGCGCGTCTGATTGCCGTCGCCATAAATCGTGATATCGACGCCGGCCAAAGCCTGGTTGATGAAATTCGATACGACGCGTCCGTCGTTGACGTGCATGCGTGGGCCGAACGTGTTGAAGATACGCGCGACCTTGATCGGCATGTTGTGCTGGCGACGATAGTCGAAGAACAATGTCTCGGCGCACCGCTTGCCCTCGTCGTAGCAGGACCGCGGACCGATCGGGGTCACATGCCCGACATAGTCTTCCCGTTGCGGATGGACCTCCGGGTCGCCGTACACCTCGCTGGTCGAAGCCTGCAGAATCTTCGCCCCGGTGCGTTTCGCGAGACCCAGCATGTTGATCGCGCCATGCACGCTGGTCTTGGTCGTCTGCACGGGATCGTTCTGGTAGTGGACCGGCGACGCCGGGCACGCCAGGTTGTAGATCTCATCCACTTCGACGTACAACGGGAAGGTGACATCGTGACGCATCAGCTCGAAAAACTGATCATTGACGAGGTGCGCGATGTTGTCCTTCGTGCCGGTGAAGAAATTGTCGAGGCACAACACGTCGTCACCGCGCGCGAGGAGCGCCTCGCACAGGAACGACCCGATGAAACCCGCACCCCCGGTGACGAGAACCTTCTTCCGCTCATGCATGCCCATGGGCTATGTCCCCTGCAAGAGCGGACCCGCCATACTCAGGAGGCCCGCTGTGGCGACCGGGCTGCTGGTGTCGCCGGGCTTGACGACGCCCAGCAACGCGGCCCACAGCAACAGCAGCCAGATCGCATAAACGAACGGCCGCGCGCGTTTCAGGCTCGTCGTCATCTGCTGGTCGGTTGCGGGCGACGGCCCGGCGGCCTCCAGCTTATCGACGCCGTCGAAGAACCCCTGCAGTCGCACCCGCATGACGAGACCAAGCAGGATGACCGCGGCGAGGATCATCAGCTTGCCGGTGATCCACGGCGTATCCGTCAGTCGACCCGTCATCGACGAGTAGACGACCGACACCGGGATACCGACGACCAGCGCCATGCGCACCCAGATGTCGAGTTTCGCCAGCGTGCGTCCGAAATCGGTGCCCTGCTTCATCCACGCGCCGAGCACGATGAACAGCCAGACCGGGCCGAGCAGCACGATACCCGCCATTTGCCACCACGGATGCGTGATGCCGTAAGTTTCGCTGAGGATGCCCGCCACGGTCAGGAACAAAGCCAGGCAGACGCGCGGCAC
>CAZISL010000168.1:0-5518 GCA_964541975.1 uncultured Chromatiaceae bacterium
CGGTCGAGACGTGCGAGCGTGCCTGACAGGAACGACAGGCGCTCGCCCGCGTCGTTGCCGACGACGCGAATCTCGCGGCCGATCTGTGCCGCCGCGGGATCGAGCTTCAGCTCGACGGGCTCGATGTACTTCAGCTGCGACGGGTCGTAGCGATAGAAGCCGAAGTCATGCACCGGATCGCGATACACCGCGACGAGTTCGACCTCCTCCTGGTTATTGAACAGCGCTTCGGCCCTGACGGGGCCAGGTGTCACGACATGGCGGTTCGTCAGAATCAGGCCGCGCTCGGCATCGACGACGAACCCGGTCGCCTGGCTGGATTGATTCCATTCGGTATCGAACGCGCGCGTGCTGTCGACCTTGATCGAGACGACGCCCGACGAGATTCGTTCCAGGGTACCGCGCCACTCGCGCTCGCTGTGGCTATCCGCCAGCGCAACTGACGACAGCAGCAACGCCAGGGTAAGACTAAAGAGTAATCGCATAGCCGTACGCCGCCTCGAATGCTTCACCGACCGCTTCCGGAGACAGCGCATGGTTCTGTGTACCGCGGTGCGCGATCTTGATCGAACCGATCAACGAAGCGAGTCGGCCGGTGTCTTCCCACGACATCTGGCGAGAAATGCCGAGCAGCAGGCCCGCGCGGTAGGCGTCGCCGCAGCCGGTCGGATCCAGTATCTCGGCCGCTTCGACCGGGGGAATCACGATCTCTTCGCCGTTGGCGAAGATCGCAGAACCCGCGCCGCCGCGGGTGACGATCAGGGCTTCCACATGTTGCGAGATCTCTCCCGCCGACCATCCGGTCCGTTCCTGCAGCATCTGTCCCTCATAATCGTTGACGGCGACCCAAGTCGCCTGATCGATGAACCGCCTGAGCTCTGCGCCTTCGAACATTGGCAGGCCCTGACCGGGATCGAAAATAAACGGGATGCCCGCGTCCGCGAATTGATCGGCGTGATCGATCATGCCCCGCCGCCCGTCCGGCGACACCATACCGATCGTCACGCCGGCATTCGCCGGAATGTGGTTCTCATGCGAATAATCCATGGCGCCGGGGTGAAATGCCGTGATCTGGTTATCATCGAGGTCCGTGGTGATATAGGCCTGCGCGGTCAGCGTAGCGTCGATCGTGCGGACATATGACGTATCGAGACCGAGGTCCGACAGGCGGCCGGCGTACGCGCCGAAGTCCGCACCGACGGTCGCCATGATCAGCGGCTCACCGCCGAGCGCCTGCAGGTTATAGGCCACGTTGCCGGCGCAGCCGCCGAATTCCTTGCGCAACTCAGGCACGAGGAACGCGACGTTCAGAATATGCAACTGGTCGGGCAGGATAGATTCCTTGAACCGGCCGGGATACACCATGATGTTGTCGTAGGCCAGTGAGCCACAGATCAGTGCTGACACAAATTGTCTCCGGGTGAGTTATTGAGAAGCGTCGTCCGCGGGCCGCCATGCAAGATCGAGGTGCCTGGCTGCACGGACGTCGTCGAGCCGCCGCACCGGGGTCGTCATCGGCGCGGCCTTGACGGCGTCGGGATCGCTGCGCGCGAGATCGCGGATCTCGGCCAGCGCATTCGCGAATGCATCCAGATCCTGGCGCGCTTCCGTTTCGGTCGGTTCGATCAGGAGGCACTCGGGAATCAGTAGCGGGAAGTAGGTGGTCGGCGCATGGAAACCGCGGTCCAGCAGCGCCTTGGCGAAATCCATCGCGGTGATGCCGGTCTCGCTCGTGATCGCCTTGAGCGAGACGATGAACTCATGACTCGCGCGCCGTTCGGGGAACGCAACATCGAAACCGAGGTCCGCGAGCCTTTTCATCAGGTAGTTGGCGTTCAGCGTCGCGAATTCGGATACGCGACGCATGCCCTCCCTGCCGAGAATTCGCATATAAATATAGGCGCGCAGCAAGATGCCGGCGTTGCCCATGAACGCAGACAGGCGACCGATGCTCCGGGGCCGGTCGGCTTCCGTCAGCCACACATAACGATCCTCGCCGTCGACGATCTTCTTACCAACAACGGGGATGGGCAGAAACGGCTCCAGTCGCTCGTTGACGCAGACCGCGCCGGAACCCGGCCCGCCGCCGCCATGCGGCGTCGAGAAAGTCTTATGCAGGTTCAGATGCATGACGTCGAAGCCCATGTCGCCCGGAAACGCTCGGCCGAGGATTGCGTTCAGGTTCGCGCCGTCGTAGTACAGCAGTCCGCCGGCGTCATGAACAATCTTTGCGACTTCCGTGATTTTCCGTTCGAAAACGCCCAACGTAGACGGATTCGTCAGCATGATCCCCGCCGTCTGCGGGCCGACCGCATCTCGCAACGCATCCATGTCGATATCGCCGTCCGCGCCGGTCGGGATCTCGACCGCAACGCAGCCGCACATCGTCGCGGTGGCCGGATTCGTGCCATGCGCCGCGTCCGGCACAATGATTTCGCGACGCTCGTGGTCGCCGTTCGCGTCGTGATACGCACGGATCATCGCGACACCTGCGAACTCACCCTGCGCGCCCGCCATCGGCGTCAACGACGTCGCGGCCATGCCCGTTACCGTCGCCAGCATATCCTGCAGCTCGTACATGCACTCCAGGAATCCCTGGCCGTGTTCCACGGCGCCGAGCGGGTGTCGTTCGAGGAACTCGGGCAACATGGCGAGTCGATTGCAAGCTTTCGGGTTGTACTTCATCGTGCACGATCCGAGCGGGTAGAACTCGGTATCGATCGAAAAGTTGCGCTGCGACAGGCGTGTGAAATGACGTACGACCTGCAGCTCGGATACTTCCGGCAATAACGGCGGGTCTTCGCGCAGCAGGTCGGCCGGCAGATCATGCTCGGGCACGTCGGACGGCGCATGCGATGGCGCGCGCCGGCCGCGTTGCGAGATCTCGAATATCAGCGGTTCGCTCATCGTCTCAGGCCGCCTGCGACTTCTTCATGGCGTCTTCGAACGCCGCGACGTAAGTACCGATATCGTCGCTCGTTCGTGCCTCGGTCGCACAGACCAGGAGTGCGCTGCCGAGTTCCGGATAGTGCGCGGACAAGTCGTAACCGGCGAGTAGCTTCTGTGACCCCAACGCGTCGATGATCGACTGCGCCGGCCGATCGAGCCGCACGACAGCCTCGTGGAAGTAAGGACCGAATGCGATCGACACGCCGTCGATCTTCGCCAGCGCGTCGGCGAGTGCGCGAGTGTTGGCGTGACAGGCCAAGGCGACGCGCCGCAGTCCTTCCGCACCGAGCAACGACATGTGGATCGTCGCGGCGGTCACCATCAACCCCTGGTTCGTGCAGATATTCGACGTGGCTTTTGAGCGGCGAATATGCTGCTCGCGCGCCTGCAGCGTCAGCGTGTAACCGACGCGGCCCTCGATATCGAGCGTGCGGCCGACGATGCGGCCCGGCATTTGCCGCTGCAGTTGCGTCGTGCACACCATGAAGCCGAAGTACGGCCCGCCGGACGACAGCGGGATGCCCAGCGGCTGACCCTCGCCACAGGCGATGTCGGCACCCTTCTCGCCCCAGTCGCCCGGCGCTTTCAGCAATGCTAGGCTGAGCGGATTGCAGGCGCCGATAACGAGGATGTTGCGCGTGTGCGCCCAATCGGTGATTGCGTCGGCTTCCTCGATCGTGCCGAGGAAAGTCGGCTGCTGCAGGCACAGCGCCGCGAAATCCTGGCCGTCGAACTGACCGAGCGCATCGAAATCGGTGCGGCCGTCGCGCAACGGTAACTCGACGAGTTCGATACCCTGCCCATTGACGATGGCATCGGTAACCGACCGGTAGATCGGATTGACGCCACGGCTGACCAGCACGCGCCGCGACTTCGACTTGCGATTGGCCCGCACGGCCATCAGGCACGCCTCCGCAAACGCGGTCGCGCCGTCGTAGAGCGATGCGTTGGAGACGTCGAGACCGGTCAGGCCGGTCATCATCGTCTGGTACTCATAGATCAGTTGCAGCGTGCCCTGACTGGCCTCGGCCTGGTAGGGCGTATACGCGCTGTAGAACTCTCCACGCGTCGCGACATCCCACACGGCCGCGGGGATGGAGTGCTCGTACGCACCGGCGCCGAGGAACGAAACGACCTCACCGTCACGTCGCGCACGCCGGCGCATCAGTCGCGTGATCTCGGCCTCGGTCAGGGCCGCGGGAACGCCGGGCAGGCCGTCGATGCGCAAAACCATGGGAATCTCGTCGAACAAGTCTTCCGTGCTGCTCACGCCGATGCCCGCAAGCATCTCGGCGACGTCCTTATCGGTGTGCGGAATATAGGGCATCGGGGCAGTATTCAGGCACGAAGCGGCGAATCAGCCATCCGAATCGATCAGGAACTGCGCGTAGGCATCGGCATCCATCAGCTCCTCCATTTCGGCCGGATCGGAGGGTATCAGCCGCACCAGCCAACCGTCTTCGTACGGACTCTGGTTGACGCGCTCGGGTTCGTCGGCGAGCGCGCCGTTCGATTCGCTGCACTCTCCGCTGATGGGCGCATAAACATCTGACGCCGCCTTGACAGACTCGACGACGACGCACGCGTCGCCCTTGCCGTATTCCTGGCCCGCCTCCGGGGCCTCGACGTAGACGAGCTCGCCCAGCGCCTCCTGCGCATGATCGGTAATCCCGACGACGACCGAACCGTCGTCCTCGAGACGCACCCATTCATGATCGCTGGTGTACCTCAGGTTTTGCGGGACTTCACTCATGATTCCTGGCCCTCTCCCGTTCTAGTCACTGTCTTGTTCCACTAATATTTCGCCGTTACGGACGAACGTCGGCCGCACGATTCTCGCATCACGAAGAGCATTTCTGATCTCGACCTGGCAGACGCCCGCTGCGTCACCGGGAACTCGAGCCAGTGCGATCGAGCGCTGGATGGTCGGCGAGAAGCCGCCGCTCGTGACGATGCCGTCGCCGGCGGACGTCACGACCCTCTGACCATGGCGCATGATACCGCGATCGTCGAGTATCAGGCCGACCCATTTTACCGGGATGCCGGCCTTTTTCTCCCCTTCGAGCGCGCCCCGCCCGACGAAATCGCGATCGGACGGCTCCCATGCCACGGTCCAGCCGAGCCCCGACACGAGGGGCGATGTCGTCGTGTCCATGTCCTGGCCATACAGGCACAGTCCGGCCTCGAGCCGCAACGTGTCGCGGGCACCGAGCCCGCACGGTACCGCGCCGGCCTCGACCGCCGCGTCCCACAGTCGCTGGCCCGCGTCCTCGCCGAGGATGATCTCGAAGCCGTCCTCGCCCGTGTAACCGGTGCGCGCGACGAAGATGCCATCGGCTTCCGCGCAGCCGAACGATTCGAGCGATGCGGCCTCTTGCCGCAGGGATGGCGGCAACAGCGGGGCGGCCAATTCGACCGCGCGTGGGCCCTGGATCGCCAGCATGATCGTGTCGGGCCGCTCCGTGACGCTGGCGTCGAATGCGGTCGCGACATCGTTCATCCAGGCCAGGTCAGCGGCTCGCGTCGCCGCATTGACGACGACCCGGTACGCGCCGTCGGTCAACCGATA
>CAZISL010000169.1:0-5734 GCA_964541975.1 uncultured Chromatiaceae bacterium
GGCCGAACGAACTTGGGGTCGAGCCCGGTTATCAGCAGAAGCGTTTTCCGCCGGTCGGTGGGCGGCAACTCGTCATCTCACCGGATGGTCGCGACGGCACCCTGTCGATCAGGCAGGATGCTCTCGTCGAGCATATACGATCGGCCGCCGGCGACGTGTTGACCGTGGGCGCGGGTGACAGTCGGGTTCTTTACCTGCACGTCATTTCGGGACGATTCGAAGTCGACGACACAGTTCTCGGACCCGGCGACGGGGCGACGATTACCGATGAAATTGCGGATCTGAGATGCGTCGACGCATGCGAAGCGTTGCTATTCAATCTGCCGGAAGGAGACGAGTGAAAACGATGGCCTGTTGGTCGTGCACGGCTCAGAGATACTGTTGGAGTTCCGTCGGCAGCTTGCTCGTGTCGACCTGATCCAGATTCGCCGGGTACGGGCGCGAGTTGTAAGTGTTCCAGAAGGCGACGTGTTTCCCGTCGAGTAACCCGGCGCGCGCGTCGTGAATCAGCGCGGCCAGGCCCTTGCCCGTATAGGTTGTCTCGAGTTTCAGGCCTTCGGTCTGCTCCATGAGTTTGACCGCCTCGATGCTTTCCGGGGTGCACTCGGCATAACCCGCACCGAGGAACTCGCTGCGTAGATTCAGGTTGGCCATCGGGTCTTCGAGCAACGGTATTTCGTCGTCGATCGCGTGCAATTCCCGAATCGTTTCCTCGAACAGGCTGCGCATGTGTTCCTCGTTGACCGCGTTGTAGGGTACGACCTGGATCGCCTCGACCACGGTCGGCAGCTGCGCGAGCCGCAATCCCAGCGCGAGGCCGACCGCCGAACCCATCGTTCCGCATGCGATGTAGATCTTGTCCGGCGCCTGAGCATGGGTGAGCTGGTCCGCGAGTTCGAAGGCGGCGTTGACGAAGCCGACGGCGCCGCGCCACGACGAGCCGCCCCAGAAGATGCGGTAGACCTTATGGCCGCCCGTGCCATGTTCGCGCTCGACACGATCCGCTGCGTCCAGCGACGCCTGCCAGCCGTGAATCGGGATCAGGTGCGTGCCGACCGCCAGGTGCCAACGCAGCGTATTGGCGGTATATGGCGTCTTCGGCTGTTCCGTCAGGACGCCGTAGCACTCCAGGCCGATCTGTTGCGCGTAGATCGACGTGGCGAGAACGTGATTGGAGCCGGCTGCGCCGAACGTCACGACGGCATCGCAGCGATTCGCGAGCGCGTCGGCAAAGACGTACTCGAGCTTGCGAATTTTGTTGCCACCGTAGATGGCAGCACTTTGGTCATCCCGCTTGATCCACAGCGTGTCGAGACCAAGTTCCTCGCCGAGGTTCTCCGCCCGATCCAGCGGTGTCGGCAATTCAGCGAGCGTTAGCGTCGGCAGGTTCAGCAGGAGTTTCGGGTAACGGGCGGACAGTGTGTTCATATTGTCATTATTCCGATCAGAGGCCCGGCTGCTCGGGATGCTGTTCGCACCTGCCCGATGGTTCGGTCATGGGGAAGAAGTTACCACCGTGCTGGAACCTGATTCCCCCGCCAGCGAAATCCTGAGCGGTCAGTTCCCAGATTCTCTCGTAAGCTCGATGTCGCGGGTCGATCGTCGGCCCGCTCGGGCGCAACTGGATCCCCGAGACGACTTCGCCATTGATGAACTGACCATTGCCATCCAGGGTCGTGACGAGGATCGGGGCATAGCCCTTCATGCCGGCGACACTGATGCCGTAGTAGGTCGCGAAATTGCCGAGGCTATAGGCAATGAGCTTCTCTTTGTAGATTTCCATGGCGCGCGGAACGTGAGGTCCGTGACCGATCACAAGGTCTGCTCCGGAATCGATCATCAGTCGAGAGAACTTGACGACATCACCACGGTCTTCACCGTAGTAGGTCTCGACGCCGAACGGGATTCGTCCGGCGTCAACGCCTTCCGCGCCGCCGTGGAACGAAACGATCACGACGTCGTAGTCATCCGCGAGGTCGCCGACCTGTCGGGCGGCTGCGTCGAGATCCAGCATCATGTTCGAGTTCGTAAACGGGGCGAAGGCGATCAGGGCGGCACGGACTTCGCCGTTCGGCCAGGTCGCGATATCGCCGACGCGACCCGAGTGGCGAATGCCGACGGCGTCGAGCGCGGCCATCGATGCGCTGCGGCCTTCCTCCCCGAAATCTCGGGCGTGATTGTTCGCCAAACTCATGACCGTGAACCCTGCGTCCGCGAGTAACCGCGCATACCGCGTTGGTGACCTGAACAGGTAGCAGGCGTCGGGATCTTTGCATTCCTTGACCGGTTCGCCGCCATCCATCAATACGCCTTCGAGGTTGCCGAATGCGATATCGGAATTCGAGAATACCGGTGCGACGTCCGCGAGAAAACTCACGCCGTCGTCGTCGGGCAGATGGTTCTTCGGGAAATCGGTGCCGAGCATGATGTCGCCCGCGGCGGAAACGTTGATGCGTGCGCAGGCGAGGCGGGTCCTTCTTTCTGCGTCCAGCTCCGCGGGCGTCGGTTCGGGTTCCGGTGGGGGTGCGACGACGACCGGTTCGGGTTCCGGTGGAGGCGGAGGCTCCTCGGGCAGTTCGCGCGTCGGGGTACAACCAACGACGACGAACGCGAGCATGACGAGGGCAAAAAAGCAGAGTTGTTTGGCGCTATTCCCGAACACGAATCACCATGGCGTCAATCCCCGCGCGGTTCAGTCGGCCGCGCAGCTCATTGAGCCGGTCCAGGTTGTCGACCGGCCCGATACGGACTCTATGGTAAACCTTATCGTCGACCGAGACCTTCTGAAATCTGGATTCAATGTCCAGTAATGCCAGTTCGGCCTTGCGTCGGTCGGCATCTGCCACGCTCGAAAACGAGCCGGCCTGCAGGATGTAGATGCCGGGTTCTTCGACGACCCGGACGGCCCGCGCCGGCTGGGCCGACATGTCCTCTTCAGGGATCAGGATCTCGAATTGGGGGAGGATGTCGTAGAAGCTGAACTCCGTTTCTTCGGTGGAGCCGGATTCCTGCGCCTTGGTCGGCTGTTTCTTCGGGGCCGGAGCCTCGGCCCGCGGCGGCGAGGGTGCCGGCGGCGCGGTCGCCGGGCGCCGATCCTTCAGGTAAATAAAGGCCGACACAGACAGGCCTACGCCGAGGCCGAACAGGCCCCAGACCCAGCCCTGCTTCGGCGTCGACTTTCGTGTCCGCCGCGGTGTCTTTCGCCTGGTTTTCCGCCGCTTAGCCACGGTGGGCGCTCGAACAACGCATCTGTTCCTACATGGTCTCCGGAGCCGAGACGCCGACGAGCGCGAGACCGTTCCTGATGACCTGACGCGTGGCGTTGATCAGCAGCAGGCGCGCATCGCGAAGCCCTGCGTCCTCGACGATGAATCGATGAGCGTTGTAATAGGTGTGGAATTCATGCGCCAGCTCCCGCAGGTACTGAACGATGAATTGAGGCGCTCTTTGCGTCGCCGCGAGTTCTACGATCTCCGGGTAGCGCGTCAGGCGCTGCATCAGCGCCTGTTCGTGATCCTCCGTCAGTTGGTCGAGGTGGTCGCCGGCATTCTTCGCCATCCAGCTCATGCCCCGGGCTTCGAGCTCCCGCATGACGCTCAGCACCCGGGCGTGCGCGTATTGCACGTAATAGACCGGGTTATCGTTGGACTGCGAACGGGCTAGGTCGAGGTCGAACTCGAGGTGTTGATCGTGCGAGCGCATGACGAAGAAGAAGCGCACGGCATCGTTACCGACCTCGTTGCGCAGCCAGCGCAATGTGATGAACTTGCCTGAGCGCGTCGACATCTGTTTCGTGGCCGGATCGTCACTGGCCAGCACGACGAACTGCACGAGTTCGACATCGAGCGACTCGGGCGGTTCGCCCATGGCCTCGAGGCCGCCGCGGACCCGGGCGATATAGCCGTGATGGTCTGCGCCGAGTATGTCGAGCAGCGCGTCGAAGCCGCGCTCCCGCTTGTGGAGGTGATACGCGATATCGGACGCGAAATATGTCGACACGCCGTTGTCGCGCACGATCACGCGATCCTTCTCGTCGCCGTAGTCGGTGGCGCGAAACCAGGTCGCGCCGTCCTTCTCGTACGATTTCCCGTGTTCCGCGACGCGGTCGAGCGCGCGCTGAACGGCGCCGCTGTCCATCAGACTGCGCTCCGAGAACCATTCGTCGGGATTCGCGCCGAATTCGGCCATGTCTTCTTTGATGTCGCCGAGAATGGAATCGAGCGCGTACTCGAGGATCGCCCGAAACGTCTCTTCACCGAGAGCGCTGCGTGCGTGCTCGATCCATGCGTCCAGGTAGATGTCCGCGGCGCGCTTGTTGTCCCGCACGTGCTCGGCCGTCGCATCGGCCGGCAGCGTCACGCCATCCGCGGGCAGCGTACCGGGGTCGGCGAGAGCGTCAGCAGACGTCACGCTGTCGGCGAACAGGTCGCATGCGTCCCTCGCGATATCGACGACGTACTGACCGTGATAGCCGTTGCTGGGAAATGGTGCTTCGATGCCGGCGTGCGCGAACATGCGCAGCCAGACGCTCAGTGTCAGGATGTCCATCTGCCTGCCGGCGTCGTTGACATAGTATTCCTGATGCACGTCGTGGCCCGTGGCGATCAGCAGGTTCGCGACGGACGCACCGTAAGCGGCATGGCGGCCATGGCCGACGTGCAGCGGACCGGTCGGGTTGGCCGAGACATATTCGACGATGACTTTGGTGTCAGCACCGATGTCGCTGGTTCCGTAAGCGGCGCCGCGCTCGACGATGCTCATCAATTCGCGATGGTATGCGGCGGCGCTCAGGTGAAAGTTGATGAAGCCGGGACCGGCGATCTCGATAGATTCGACCATGTCGGACGCGGGGATGGCGTCGACGATCGCCTGGGCGATATTGCGCGGTTTGTCCCGCAGCGGCTTCGCAAGGCGCATCGCTATGTTGCACGCGTAGTCGCCATGCTGCCGGTCGCGCGTGCGCTCGATCTCAACCGGTACGTCCCGGTCGGCGGCACCCGGAAGCCCGGCGACCGCGTCGGCGATCAACTGCTGAATGTGTTCTCTCACGTCGGACCGGGATTGCTGCGCATCAAAGACCGCGCATTCTAGCAGGCTGACGCCGACGGAGCCGTATCGCGGTCAGAAAAGCTCCACCGGGTCGACGTCGACGGACCAGCGCGCGCGGCGACTAGCGGGCAAGGAATCCAGCGCTGCGCGCCACGGCCCCAGAAACTTCTGCAGCTCGCCACGACTGTTTGCGTGTACCAGCAACTGCCCGCGAAATCGGCCGGAACGCCGTTCCATCGGCGCCGGCGCCGGACCGAGCATAGTGATCCCGCTGATCGCTTCATCGTCCTGGATCATCCGCGCCTGTTCCGACGCGGCGGCAAGGAAATCGAACATGGTCGCGCGGCTGGTCGCCTCAGCGCGCAACAGCGCCAGGTATGCGAACGGCGGCCAGCGCGCCTGTTGGCGCTCGATCATCGCCGCTTCCGCGAACGACGCATAACCTTCGCTGATCAGCTTCGTCAGCAATGGATGTTCGGGAAAGAGCGTCTGGATATAGACCTCGCCGGGGCGGTCACCGCGGCCGGCTCGGCCAGACACCTGTACGAACGATTGCGCCAGACGCTCGCTCGCGCGGAAATCGGTTCCGAACAGGCCCTGGTCGGCGTCGATGATGCAGACGAGGGTCACGTTCGGGAAGTCATGCCCCTTGGTCAGCATCTGCGTGCCGAGCAGTATGCGCGCG
>CAZISL010000170.1:0-15985 GCA_964541975.1 uncultured Chromatiaceae bacterium
CATTACTGAGCGAATCGCAAGCCAATGTCGAAACGTGATTTTTACGAAGTTCTGGGTGTAGAGCGCGACGCGTCCGAGGCCGACATCAAGAAGGCTTATCGCCGGCTTGCCATGAAGCATCACCCGGACCGCAATCCCGACGATGCAGCGTCCGAGGCCACTTTCAAGGATGCGAAAGAGGCTTACGAGATCCTGTCCAAGCCTCAGAAACGTGCTGCCTATGACCAGTTCGGCCACGCGGGTGTCGATCAGCAGGCGGGCATGGGCGGCGGCTTCGGCGCCGCCGATTTCGGCGATATCTTCGGTGATGTGTTCGGCGATATTTTCGGTAGCCGCGGCCGCGGCCAGTCGAACGTCTATCGTGGCGCAGACCTGCGCTATGAACTCGCGCTCGAACTCGGTCAGGCGGTGTTCGGTGATACGATGAACGTCGAGATTCCCACGCTGGTGTCATGCGAAACCTGCGACGGGTCCGGCGCCAAGCCGGGCACGAGTCCGGTTACCTGCAATACCTGTGGTGGCCAGGGACAGGTGCGCCGTCAGCAGGGGTTCTTCTCGATCCAGCAGACGTGTCCGAGCTGTCGCGGCAGCGGCACGACCATCGAGGACCCATGCGCCGAGTGTCATGGCGCGGGCCGCCAGCAAAAGAAAAAGACACTCGCGGTCAAGGTGCCGCCCGGCGTCGACAGCGGCGATCGCATCCGCCTGACCGGCGAGGGCGAGGCCGGCCAGAACGGCGGACCGCCGGGCGACCTCTATGTCGACATCCGCGTCAGGCCTCACGAAATCTTCGAGCGCGAGGGCGCGGACCTGTCCTGCGAAGTTCCGATCAGCTTCGCAACGGCGGTGCTCGGTGGTAACGTGCCCGTTCCGACGCTCGACGGCGAGGTCAGCCTGAAGATCCCGGCCGAGACGCAGTCGGGCAAGGTGTTTCGGGTTCGCGGCAAGGGCGTGCGCCCGGTGCGCAGCCACGCCACCGGCGACCTCTACTGCCGCGTGGAAGTCGAGACGCCGGTCAAACTGAGCAACAAGCAGAAAGAATTGCTGAACAAGTTCGACGAATCTCTGGAGAAGGGGGGTGATCGCCATCGGCCTCGCTCGAGTTCGTGGACGGATGGCGTAAAACGATTCTTCGAGAACATCGGATCCTGAGGACCAATTTCGACGTGGACCCAACCAATAGCAACAACGTGGTTCGAATTGCGATTCTGGGCGCCAGCGGGCGCATGGGACGCACGCTGCTGCAGCTGATTGCCGACAACGACGCGCTGCAGCTAATGGGGGCAGCGACGGAGCCTGGCGACGCGAGCGTCGGCCGGGATGCAGGGACGCTCATCGGGTTCGAGTCATTCGGCGTGAACGTAACGGACGACCCGTCCGCAGCCGTCGCGGAGGCCGATGTCGCGATCGACTTCACGTTGCCCGCGGCGACGCCGGGCAACGTCGCCGCCTGCGTCGACAAGGACGTGGAGATGATCATGGGCACCACTGGCCTGTCGCCCGCGGACTTCAAGCTGCTCGAAAAGGCCGGCCTCGAGATCGCGATCGTTTACGGTCGAAATATGAGTATCGGCGTCAACGTCGTCACTGAACTGGCCCGCTTGGCCGGCGGCGCCCTGAATGAAGGCTACGATGTGGAGATTACCGAGGCGCATCACCGGAACAAGGTCGACGCGCCGTCCGGCACGGCGCTGCAGCTTGGCGAGGCGGTCGCGGAAGGTCGCGAAGTCGATTTCCACGACGTGGCCTGCCTGGACCGGACCGCGGCTCAGGGTCCGCGCGCGAGCGGCAGCATCGGCTTCGCCTCCGTGCGCGCCGGTAGCATCGTCGGTGATCATTTGATCACGATCGCCGGCGACGAGGAGATCATCGAAATCGGTCACCGGGCGCTGGACCGCACCGCATTCGCACGCGGCGCTCTGCGTGCGGCGCGCTGGGTCATTGATCAGTCCCCGGGTCTCTACTCGATGAACGACGTCCTCGGCCTCCGCGGGCGATGACTTCCGGCGATCCGGTCGCTACAATACGCCGGGTCCCATATCGAACAAACAGCTTTTGCCGGCAGCGACTGTTCCCGGCGGACGAATGATTGCGGGCGGGATCCACAAGTTGGTCCCGCCCGTTTCGCACATCTGAGGCAAGCAAAGGGGGGCCATCGGCGGATGAATTCAGGCATGAGGTGGAGCAGGTGACGGAACCGGCCATACTGGCGCTCGAAGACGGCACTATCTTCAAGGGCATTTCTGTCGGCGCAGAAGGCAAAACGATCGGCGAGGTGGTTTTCAACACGTCGATGACCGGGTACCAGGAGATCCTGACGGACCCTTCGTATTGCAGACAAATCGTCACGCTGACCTATCCTCACATCGGCAACACCGGGACGAACAGCGACGATAACGAGAGTTCGCAGATTTACGCTGCGGGCCTCGTGATTCGCGACCTCCCGATTGCGTCCAGCAGCTGGCGCTCGGAGCTCGACTTCGTCGAGTTTATGAAACGCGGCAACCTCGTCGCGATCGCCGAGATCGATACGCGGCGCCTGACGCGGATCCTGCGCGACAAGGGCGCGATGTCCGGCTGCATCATGACCGGCAAGGTGGACACCGCGACCGCGGTCGCGCATGCCAAACGTTTCCCGGGCCTCGCCGGCATGGATCTCGCCAAGATCGTGACGACGCGCGACACGTATCAGTGGAGCCTCGGAACCAACTGGCCGCCGGTCGACGTTCTGCCGGGCAAGCGCGTCTCGACGTTCAATGTCGTCGCGTACGATTTCGGCATCAAGCGCACCATCCTGCGGCTGCTGGTCAGTCATAACTGCCGGGTGACCGTCGTACCGGCGCAAACGACCGCCGCAGAGGTATTCGCGCTAAATCCCGACGGTGTTTTCCTGTCGAACGGCCCCGGCGATCCGGAGCCCTGTGACTACGCGATCGAGGCGATCCAGAAAATTCTCGCCACCGGTATCCCGGTATTTGGCATCTGTCTAGGCCACCAGCTGCTGGCGCTGGCGAGCGGCGCGAAGACCGTCAAGATGAAGTTCGGTCATCACGGCGCGAACCACCCGGTGCAGGACCTGGACTCGGGGCGGGTCGCCATTACGAGTCAGAACCACGGGTTCGCCGTCGACGAGGAATCATTACCCGACAACCTGCGCCCGACGCACCTGTCCCTATTCGATAAATCACTTCAAGGAATTGCTAGAACTGATTGTCCTGCCTTCGGTTTTCAGGGTCACCCCGAGGCGAGTCCCGGGCCGCATGACCTGCTGCCGATCTTCAGTCACTTCATCACACAGATGCAGGCCCGGCGGGCGGCCGCGACGGCCGTGATGCCGGTAACGAGAGAGGCAGGCTGACCCGCTATGCCGAAAAGGACCGACATCGAAAGCATCCTGATCATCGGCGCCGGCCCGATCGTGATCGGCCAGGCATGCGAGTTCGACTACTCGGGCGCGCAGGCCTGCAAGGCACTCAAGGAGGAGGGCTACCGGGTCATCCTCGTCAACTCGAATCCGGCTACGATCATGACGGATCCGGACATGGCCGACGCGACCTATATCGAGCCGGTGCACTGGCAGACCGTCGCCAAGATCATCGAAAAGGAAAAGCCAAGCGCGCTGCTGCCGACGATGGGCGGGCAGACCGGCCTGAACTGCGCACTCGACCTCGTTCGCGAGGGCGTGCTGAAGAAGTTCGACGTCGAACTGATCGGCGCGTCGCGCGAGGCGATCGACACCGCCGAGGATCGTGACCTGTTCCGCCAGGCGATGACGGATATCGGGCTGGAAGTGCCGCGCTCGGACATCGCTCATACGATGGAAGAAGCGCTGGTGGTGCAGGGGAAGATCGGCTTTCCAACGATTGTCCGGCCGTCGTTCACGATGGGCGGATCCGGCAGCGGTATTGCCTACAACCGCGAGGAGTTCGAGGCGATCGTGACGCGCGGGCTCGACCTGTCGCCGACGACCGAGGTCCTGCTGGAGGAATCGGTGATCGGCTGGAAGGAGTTCGAGATGGAGGTCGTCCGCGACAAGGCGGATAACTGCATCATCATCTGTGCAATCGAGAACCTCGATGCGATGGGCGTGCACACGGGCGACTCGATCACGGTCGCGCCGTCGCAGACGCTGACCGACAAGGAGTACCAGGCATTGCGCGATGCGTCGATCGCGGTGCTGCGGCGGATCGGCGTCGAAACGGGCGGTTCTAACGTGCAATTCGCCGTGAGCCCGATAGACGGTCGAATACTGGTCATCGAAATGAACCCGCGCGTTTCGCGGTCTTCGGCGCTGGCGTCGAAAGCGACGGGATTCCCGATCGCCAAGGTCGCGGCCAAGCTCGCGGTCGGTTACACCCTCGACGAGTTGCAGAACGAAATCACCGGCGGCGCGACGCCGGCCTCATTCGAGCCGACGATCGACTACGTGGTCACGAAAGTACCGCGATTCACGTTCGAGAAATTCGCCGGCGCGAACGACCGGTTGACGACGCAGATGAAATCGGTCGGTGAGGTCATGGCGATCGGGCGCACGTTCCAGGAGTCATTGCAGAAAGCGCTGCGTGGCCTCGAGACGGGCATCGACGGGTTGGCGGAGATCTCTCCGCAGGAGCCGTCCGAGGACGAACTCGAACAGCTGCGACACGAGCTGCGGATGCCCGGCCCGAACCGGCTGTTGTATGTGGCGGATGCGTTCCGCGTCGGATTGTCGGGCGAGGAGATCGCGCAAGTTTCCGGCATCGACCCGTGGTTCCTGGCGCAGATCGAGGACCTGGTCGAACGCGAGCGCAGCGTTCGGGAGGCGGGTCTGGCGACACTGAATCGAGACAGCCTGCGTACCCTGAAGCGCAAGGGTTTTTCCGATAGCCGACTGGCTCACTTGCTGGGTACCGACGAACATGTCGTCAGGCAGTATCGCGAAAAGGCGGACGTGCGACCCGTCTTCAAACGCGTCGATACCTGCGCGGCGGAGTTCGCGACGACGACGGCGTACCTGTATTCGACCTACGAGGAAGAATGCGAGGCGGAGCCGACCGACGAAGACAAGATCATGATCCTCGGCGGCGGGCCCAACCGGATCGGCCAGGGTATCGAGTTCGACTACTGCTGCGTCCATGCGGCGCTCGCGCTGCGCGAGGCCGGATTCGAGACCATCATGGTCAATTGCAATCCGGAGACCGTATCGACCGACTTCGATACGTCCGACCGCCTGTATTTCGAACCACTGACGTTCGAGGATGTCATGGCGATCATCGAGTGCGAGAAGCCCAAGGGCGTCATCGTCCAGTACGGCGGCCAGACGCCGCTGAAGCTGGCTCGCGCGCTCGAGGCGGCCGGCGCGCCGATCATTGGTACGAGCCCGGATTCCATCGATCTCGCCGAGGACCGCGAACGCTTCCAGCAATTGCTGCAGCGGTTGAATCTCAAACAGCCGCCGAACTGCATCGCACGCACCGAGGACCAAGCCGTCGCGATGGGGGCCGAAGTTGGCTTCCCGCTGGTCGTGCGGCCGTCCTACGTGCTCGGCGGACGCGCGATGGAGATCGTGCACAACGAAGACGATCTGCGTGTTTACATGACCGATGCCGTCGAGGTATCGAACGATGCGCCGGTCTTGCTCGACCGTTTCCTGGACCAGGCCGTTGAGATTGACGTTGATGCGATCAGCGACGGCGAGCACGTGCTGATCGGCGGGATCATGGAGCACATCGAACAGGCCGGCGTGCACTCGGGCGACTCGGGTTGCTCGCTTCCGCCCGCCACGCTGAACTCGCAACTCCAGGACCAGATCGCGGATCAGGTCGTGGCGCTCGCCATGGAGCTGAAAGTCATCGGTCTGATGAACGTGCAGTTCGCCATCCAGAACGGCGTGATCTATCTGCTCGAAGTGAATCCGCGTGCATCGCGCTCGGCGCCGTTCGTTTCGAAGGCCACGGGGATGCCGATGGCGAAGATCGCGGCAAAGGCCATGGTCGGAATCGACCTCGAGGAGCAGGGGGCACTCGTTCCATGTGTACCCGAGTACTACTCGGTCAAGGAGTCCGTATTCCCGTTTGCGAAATTCCCGGATGCCGATCCGATACTCGGCCCGGAGATGAAGTCGACGGGTGAGGTCATGGGCACGGGACGTTCGTTCGGTGAGGCGTACGCGAAGGCGCAGCTCGCGTCGGGCGTCGACCTGCCGAAGCACGGCCTCGCGTTGCTCTCGATCCGCGACCGCGACAAGCCCGGTGGCGTCAAACTGGCGAACATCCTGATCCAGCGCGGCTTCAATATCGTCGCGACTGATGGGACGGCGCGCTTTCTCGCCGAGAACAACGTGCCGTGTCGACGTGTCAACAAGGTGCGGGAGGGTCGTCCGCACATCGTCGACATGATCAAGAATGGCGAGATCACGCTGATTACGAACACGACCGAGGGCAAGAAGGCGATTCGCGAATCGCATTCGATTCGTGGCGCGGCCGTGCAGAAGAACGTCACTTATTACACGACGCTGGCGGCCGCGATGGCGACGAGCATGGCGCTCGATCACCTCGATGGCGGCGACGTCAACAAGCTGCAGGACCTGCACTTCGAAAACGAGGTGGCCCGGTGAGCAAGCATCCGATCACGCAGCGCGGTGCAGACAAGCTGCGCGAAGAGGTGCGTCATTTGAAGTCGAGGGAGCGGCCGCGCATCGTTCAGGCGATTGCGGAGGCGCGTGCGCACGGAGATTTGAAAGAGAACGCCGAGTATCACGCGGCCAAGGAAGAGCAGGGATTTGTCGAAGGCCGGATTCGCGAGATCGAAGCGAAGCTTTCGCACGCGGACATCATCGACGTCACGCGTTTCGGTTCGACTGGCAGAGTCATTTTCGGCGCGACCGTCGATCTGCTCGACGAGGACGACGGGGCCGAGAAGACCTATCAGATCGTCGGCGAGGACGAGGCCGACATCGCCGCCGGGCTCTTGTCCGTCGGTTCGCCGATGGCGCGTGCCATGATTGGCAAGGAAGTCGGCGACCTCGCGATCGTCAACGCACCCGGCGGCGAGAAGTCTTACGAGATCGTCGAAGTCCGCTACAAGTAGTCCCGCGCCGGGAGATCAAATAGCGGCGCGAGCGCTACTTCGGCAGTGCGACGACCGGCTTGACGCGGTTGCGACGGTAGAGGATGGCGACGTTGCCGACGCGCCCGACGAGTTCGGCGCGCGACCCGTCCAGCACCTGGCCGATGGCCGCGTCACGCGCGACGCGATCGCCGACGCGGAGTTTTACCTTGACCAGTTCATGGTGTTCCAGGTTCTGATTCAGTTCCGCGGTCAAGCCGGGCGTAACACCAGCGTTCCCGACGTAGACCACGGGCTTCAGGTCGTGAGCCAGCCCGCGGAGGTATTTTTTCTGCTTGTCGCTGAGTTCCATGGCGGCATTATAGGCAAATGCGGAACGGCACCCGGTTGAAAAATGAGTAAGGGATCTTCCAGTAAACGTTGGCTGCGACGCCAGGAAACGGACGAGTACGTCAAACGAGCCAAAGCGGAAGGCTGGCGCTCGCGCGCCGTTTACAAATTGCTGGAGATGCAGGAGCGACACCGGCTGATCAAGCCGGGCCAGCGCGTTCTGGACCTCGGTGCGGCGCCCGGGGCCTGGAGTCAGCTCGCTGCGGACCGCGCGGGCAAGAAAGGATTGGTCGTCGCCCTGGACCTGTTGCCCATGGACGGTATTTCCGGTGTCGAAGTCATCCACGGCGACTTTCGCGACGAAAAAGTCTATGAGCAGGTCATTAAGGCATGCGGCGAAAGGAACCTGGACCTTGTTATGTCAGATATGGCCCCCAATATCACTGGGACACGTTCCGTAGATCAGCCCCGGGCCATGTACCTGGCGGAACTGGCGGCCGATTTGGCGAGTCGAACACTTAAGCCCGGTGGCTCGTTCGTCGTTAAACTATTTCATGGCGAGGGTTTCGACGATTTCGTCAGGGCGATACGGCCATCCTACGGCGCCGTAAAAGTCCGTAAACCAAAGGCTTCACGGCCGCAGAGCAGGGAGACCTATCTGGTAGCGACGAACTTCCGGTTATAGTAGGGTGGATTCTATATGGCCGCCCGAGACCCGCGGTTGGTTCGCTCCAAGGGATTGAAATATTGAACGATTTGGCAAAAAACATCATTTTATGGATCGTCATCGCGATCGTCCTGCTCACTGTGTTCCAGAGCTTCGGCACCGGCGGTCGCACGTCCGAGCCGCTCGACTACTCGACCTTCCTCGAACTCGTCGACAACAGTCAGATCAGCGAAGTGAATTTCGAGGGCGATACGATCAAGGGCCGCCTGGTATCCGGCGATCGATTCGTCACGTACAGCCCGGAGACGGATAACACCGCACTGATCGGCGAACTCAAACGGAACCGTGTGCAGATTCGTGCATCGGCGCCGAAGGGCCAGAACATCCTGGTCAGCCTCTTTATAAATTCCTTCCCGGTACTGCTGCTGATCGGCGTCTGGGTCTATTTCATGCGCCAGATGCAAGGCGGCGCGGGCGGCCGTGGGGCGATGTCTTTCGGTAAGAGCCGGGCGCGATTACTCGGCGAAGACCAGGTCAACGTGACGTTCCAGGACGTGGCGGGCATCGAAGAGGCGAAGGAAGAGGTCAGTGAGATCGTCGACTTCCTCAAGGATCCCTCGAAGTTCCAGCGCCTCGGCGGCAAGATTCCGAAGGGCGTGCTCATGGTCGGCTCTCCCGGCACCGGCAAGACGCTGCTGGCGCGCGCCATCGCGGGCGAGGCCAAGGTCCCGTTCTTCACGATTTCCGGCTCCGACTTCGTCGAGATGTTCGTCGGCGTCGGCGCCTCACGCGTACGCGACATGTTTGAGCAGGCGAAGAAGCATGCGCCGTGCATCATCTTCATCGACGAGATCGACGCGGTCGGCCGTCACCGTGGCGCTGGCCTCGGCGGTGGTCACGACGAGCGCGAGCAGACGCTGAACCAGTTACTCGTCGAGATGGACGGATTCGAGGGCAACGAGGGTATTATCGTCATCGCCGCGACCAACCGTCCGGACGTACTCGATCCCGCGCTGCTGCGCCCGGGCCGCTTCGACCGCCAGGTCGTCGTGCCGCTGCCGGACGTTCGTGGTCGCGAGCAGATCCTCCGTGTCCACATGCGCAAGGTCCCGATTGCCGACGACGTGCGTCCTTCGATCATCGCGCGCGGCACGCCCGGCTTCTCGGGCGCCGACCTGGCGAACCTCGTCAACGAGGCTGCCTTGTTCGCGGCGCGTGCCAACCAGCGCACCGTCGGCATGGACGAATTCGAGAAGGCCAAGGATAAGATCATGATGGGTGCCGAACGCCGATCGATGGTCATGAGCGAGGACGAGAAGAACCTGACGGCCTATCACGAGGCAGGTCACGCCATCGTCGGACTGTCGGTACCGGATCACGATCCGGTCTACAAGGTCTCGATCATTCCGCGTGGCCGCGCCCTCGGTGTGACGATGTTCCTGCCCGAACAGGATCGATACAGCTTTAGTAAGCAGCGCCTGAACAGCCAGATCGCGAGTCTCTTCGGTGGCCGGATCGCCGAGGAAATGGTCTTCGGCAAAGATGCGGTCACGACTGGCGCTTCCAATGATATCGAGCGTGCGACCGATATCGCGCGCAACATGGTCACCAAGTGGGGTCTTTCCGAATTGCTCGGCCCGCTGACCTACACCGAAGAAGACGGTGAAGTGTTCCTCGGACGATCCGTAACCCAGCACAAGCAGGTTTCGGATGAGACCGCGCACACCATCGACAAGGAAGTGCGCAAGATCATCGACGGCAACTACCGGCGTGCAGAGCAGATTCTCAGCGACAACCGCGACAAGCTCGACGCGATGGCCGGCGCGTTGATGACTTACGAGACCATCGATGAGTTGCAGATGAAGGACATCATGGAAGGCCGCGAACCGCGTGTGCCGGAAGACTGGGACAGCCAGCCGCCACCCGCCGCCCCGTCGGCCAAGGCCGACGTCGACAAGAAGGATGAACCTTCGGTCGGAGGCCCGGCCCAGCAGACCTGATCGCCGAGGCGCACGCCGTCAGGGCTCGTCAATGACTGCCCCGAAGGTCCCAGACCTATCTCAACCGACAGCGGCCGGAAACGGTCGTTGTCGCGTTATGGGTGTCCTGAATGTAACGCCGGACTCGTTCTCGGATGGTGGGTGCTTTGATAGCCTGCCGGAGGCAATCGACCAGGCTGCGCGCATGGTCGCTGCGGGCGCCGATTTGCTCGACATCGGGGGCGAATCGACGCGTCCGGGTGCGGGAGAGGTTTCCGAAGAGGTGGAACTCGAGCGCGTCGTTCCGGTCATCGAGGGTTTGCGTAGCCGCTTCGATTGCGGTTTATCGATCGATACCAGCAAACCGGGCGTCATGCAGGCGGCGGTTGCAGCCGGTGCCACGATGATCAATGACGTCTGTGCTTTGCAGGCGGACGGAGCCGTCGAGACCGCCGCGCAACTCGACGTCCCGGTCTGCCTGATGCATATGCAGGGTCGCCCGCGAACCATGCAGCGCGAACCGACCTATGCGGATGTCACCGCCGCAGTGCGCGAGTTCCTGGGGAGCCGCATGCGCGCGTGCGTCGATGCTGGAATACCTGAAGATGCTCTACTCGTGGACCCGGGATTCGGCTTCGGCAAAACCGTGGAACACAACCTGCAACTGCTGCGTGATCTGGATAGAATCGCGATGCTGGGTGCGCCGGTACTGGTGGGCCTGTCGCGCAAGTCCATGATCGGCGCGCTGCTCGACCGGCCGGTCGAGCAGCGCTTGCACGCGAGCGTAGCGCTGGCGTTGCTGGCCGCGCAGAAAGGCGCGTCGATCGTGCGCGTCCACGACGTCGGCCCGACGGTTGACGCACTAAGGATCTGGGAGGCCGTTGATCGCCGCGAGGGTGATCGGGAAAGGATTATCGATGGCTAGAGAATTTTTTGGAACCGATGGAATACGCGGCCGCGTCGGCGAACACCCGATGACGGCGGAATTCGCATTGCGGCTGGCGAGCGCCGCGGCGCGGGTGCTGGCGCCGAATGGCGGGCGGGTGGTAATCGGCAAGGACACGCGTGTGTCCGGCTACATGCTGGAGTCAGCCCTTGAGGCCGGTTTCGTTGCCGCCGGCATGGACGCGCTGCTGCTCGGGCCGTTGCCTACGCCGGGCATCGCACACCTGACGCAGGCTTTGAATGCGGACCTCGGGGTCGTCATCTCTGCGTCGCACAATCCTTACTACGACAATGGCATCAAGTTCTTCGATAAGAACGGTGTGAAGTTGCCCGACGCGGTCGAGGAGCGTATCGAGAACTATTTGACCGAACCCGCGATCACGCGTGAATCGAGCGAGCTTGGGAAGGCCAAGCGCGTCGATAGCGCCCGCGAGGATTATCAGCACTTCTGCCTGTCGACCGTTCCCGACGGCTTCCGGCTCGATGGCCTGAAGATCGTGCTGGACTGTTCGCACGGCGCCGGCTACAAGGTCGCGCCCCGGGTCATGGGCGAACTCGGCGCTGAGATCGTACCGATTGGCTGTTCGCCGAATGGCACGAACATCAATGATGGCTGCGGCTCGACGAGCCCTGGCCTGATGACGGTCACGGTCAAGGCAATCGGCGCGGACCTCGGGATCGCCTTCGATGGCGATGGCGATCGCGTGTTGATGGTCGATGCTGCCGGCAACCTGATCGACGGCGACCAGCTTCTGTACCTCCTCGCGAAGGCGCGCAAGGACGCCGGGACACTGGTCGGGCCCGTCGTCGGGACGCTGATGACGAACCTCGGGCTCGAGCGGGCGCTGGTCAAGTCCGGCATCGATTTCCGCCGCGCCAACGTCGGTGACCGGTACGTCATGGAGATGCTCAAGGAAGCGGGTGGCCAGCTCGGCGGCGAGACCTCGGGTCACCTTTTGTGCCTGGACAAGACGACGACCGGCGACGGCCTCGTCAGCGCGTTGCAGGTACTTGTCGTGATGCGGCAATCCGGACGCAGTCTCGCGGAACTCACGTCCGATATGCCGAGATTTCCGCAGACGCTCATCAACGTCCGCACGGCGAAGCGAGTCAAGGTCGACGAATCGGCCGAGATCAAGGCGGCGGTAGAGCAGGCCGAGCAGCGCCTGGCGGAGCGTGGTCGGATCCTCGTGCGGGCATCAGGCACGGAACCCGTCGTACGCGTGATGGTCGAAGGCGAGGACGAGGCGGAGGTCAATCAGCTGGCCGAATCCCTGGCGGGCGAAATCGAACGAATAGGTGCCTGAAGATCGCCGCCTAGGGGACACTCTGGTTTTGCCCGCATAGCGGGCAAAACCAGAGTGTCCCCGTCTCGATTGATTTCGGCGGGGCGGGACGCTACGCTTCGCGCTCATTTTTTTCCGTATCCGGACGTCCGATCGACGCCCCGGCGGAAGTACAGGAATAAGCAATGAGAAAGAAACTCGTAGCCGGAAACTGGAAGCTCAACGGCTCCAGTGAGGCGAACCGTGCGCTGCTGGGCGGGATCCTTGAGGGCCTGGGTGACGCGGCCGGCGCCGAAGTCATGGTCTGCCCGCCCGCTGTATACCTGTCAGAGGTCGCCGGCCAGCTCGACGTGACGTCCATCATGCTCGGCGCACAGAATGTTGCGGCCGAGGCGTCCGGCGCGTTTACCGGCGAGGTGTCCGCGGCCATGCTGCAGGATGTCGGGTGCACGCACACCATCATCGGCCATTCCGAGCGCCGCACGCTGTATGGCGAGACCGACGAGATCGTCGCGGCCAAATTCATTGCGGCCCAGGCGGTCGGGCTCGAACCGATCCTGTGTATCGGGGAGACCCTGCAGGAGCGCGAGGGCGGCGTCACGATGGACGTCATCTCGAGGCAGGTCCGGGTCGTGCTGGAGATGGCGGGTATTAGCGCCTTCGACGAAGCGATCGTGGCCTATGAGCCAGTCTGGGCAATCGGCACGGGGCTCACAGCGTCGCCGGAGCAGGCTCAGGAGGTCCACGCCCATATTCGCAGCATCATCACCGCCGCGGATGCTAAAATCGGTGCCGAACTTCAGATCCTCTATGGTGGCAGCGTCAAGGGCGCCAATGCCGCCGAACTGTTCGCGAAAGAGGACATCGACGGTGGATTGATAGGTGGTGCGTCTCTGGACGCAGCCGAGTTCCTGGCCATCTGTATTGCCGCCGCCCAGGCTAACTAAAGCCTCACGAATTTAGAGACAAACGAACATGTTTACGATCCAATCCACGGTGCTGATCGTGCACGTGCTGATATCGGCGGGCATTATCGGCCTCGTGCTGCTTCAGCGCGGTAAGGGTGCGGATGCCGGCGCGGCTTTCGGCTCTGGCGCATCCGGCACGGTATTTGGCGCGCAAGGCTCGTCGAATTTCCTGTCGCGCACCACCGCGGTCCTCGCGACGGCATTCTTTATTACGAGTCTATCGCTCGCATACCTCGGATCCCAACGGGCGCCGATCGAGAGCATGATGGACGCCGGCGAACCGGCGGCGCAGGAGCAGTTGAACGTGCTTCCCATGGAGGATTCGCAACCGGCGCTTCCGCTCGACGCCGGTGGCTTGCCCAGCCTGCCGACGCAGGAAGACGCGGCAGCCGTCGAGCAGGTCGAGGCGCCGCAGGAACCGGAAACGGCGGCGCCCTGAGCGTTAACGAAAGACTTCGTTCCGGCGCACGTAGTTTTACGTAGGTTTTTTGAATTGCCGATGTGGTGGAATTGGTAGACACGCTGTCTTGAGGGGGCAGTGGGAGAAATCCCGTGCGAGTTCAAGTCTCGCCGTCGGCACCAAATCAGGTTTGTTCCGGTCGAAGTTGTTCTGGTCCGGTGCCCGCCAGAGGTTATGTAGAGAGTCGCGGCGTGGTTAGAATGCGCCGTCTTTTTGTGTGTTTGTTTCCCAAGGTTGAATTGTGCTGCAAGGTTATCTGCCGGTTCTGATTTTTCTGGGGATCTCGCTCGCACTCGGCGCCGTGCTCCTGACCCTCGGTCTGTTGCTCGGGCGCGGGCGGAAGGACTCCGAAAAACTTTCGTCCTATGAATGCGGCTTCGAGCCTTTCGAAGACAGCCGCATCAAGTTCGACGTTCGGTACTACCTCGTCGCGATCCTGTTCATTATTTTTGATCTCGAGATCGCGTTTCTGTTTCCGTGGGCCGTATCGCTGGATACGGTCGGCGCCTTCGGGATCATCGCCATGGGCATCTTCCTGGCCGTACTCGTCGTCGGCTTTATATATGAGTGGAAGAAAGGCGCGCTGGAATGGGATTGACCGACACCGACGCTATGGACCTGGCTCCGGTCAACCTGTCGCCGGATGCAACGCCGCAGGACGTCCTCGAGCAGCGCGGCTTTATGGTGACCAGCATCGACGCGCTCTTCAATTGGGCGCGGACCGGATCCATGTGGCCCATGACCTTCGGCCTGGCCTGCTGCGCCATCGAAATGATGCAGGCAGGCGCGGCGCGTTATGACCTCGACCGGTTCGGCGTGATCTTCCGGCCGAGCCCGCGCCAGTCAGACGTCATGATCGTGGCCGGGACCCTGACGAACAAGATGGCGCCGGCCCTGCGCAAGGTCTATGACCAGATGCCCGAGCCGAAGTGGGTCATATCGATGGGGTCGTGCGCGAACGGCGGCGGTTACTATCATTATTCCTATTCCGTGGTTCGCGGATGCGATCGTATCGTGCCGGTGGATATCTACGTTCCCGGCTGTCCGCCAACAGCGGAAGCGCTCATCTACGGCATCCTGCAGCTACAGGAAAAGATTCGGCGAACGAATACGATAGCTCGATGAACCAGCGTTACGCAGAACTTGCGGCGGCTATCGAAGACCGCTTCGGTGACACCCTGAGCGCCGTGGACTCGACCTGCGGGGAACTGACCTACGAGGCCGACAAGACTGACCTGATCGAAGTCGCGACGGCTCTGCGTGACGAGGATGACTTTCGTTTCGAGATACTGATCGACGTGTGCGGCGTCGACTACCTGACCTACGGGCAGGACGAGTGGCAGACGGAGTCCGCCACATCCACCGGCTTCAGCCGGGCATCGGTGCCGAAGAACATCGTCCCCGACGCGGATACGACGTTCGACGAGAAACGTTTCGCGGTCGTTTATCACCTGCTGTCGATCAGCCAGAACAAGCGCCTGCGCCTGCGCGTTTTCACGGGCGCCGACAATCCGCCGGTCGTGCCTTCGGTCGTCGATGTCTGGAGTGGCGCGAACTGGTTCGAGCGTGAGGCATTCGACCTGTTCGGTATCCTGTTCGAGGAGCATCCCGATCTGCGCCGGATCCTGACGGATTACGGTTTTATCGGGCATCCGTTCCGCAAGGACTTCCCCGTGAGCGGCAATGTCGAAACGCGTTACGACCCCGAGCGCGGCCGCGTGATCTACCAGCCGGTTAGCATCGAGCCGCGCACACTCGTGCCGCGTGTTATTCGCGACGACAATCGCTACGCGGAAGGGCTCATCGAGGACGAACCCGGCGATGGCTGAGATCCAGAACTTCACGCTGAACTTCGGCCCGCAGCATCCCGCGGCACATGGCGTACTGCGCCTGATTCTCGAGATGGACGGCGAGACGATCCAGCATGCGGACCCGCACGTCGGGTTGTTACATCGCGCGACCGAGAAACTCGCCGAGACCAAGCCCTTCAACCAGAGTATTGGTTACATGGACCGTCTCGACTACGTGTCGATGATGTGCAACGAACACGGCTACGTGCTCGCAATCGAAAAACTGCTCGGTATCGAGGTGCCGCTGCGCGCGCAGTATATCCGCGTGATGTTCGACGAAATCACCCGCATTCTGAATCACCTGATGTGGCTCGGCGCGCACGGTCTCGACATTGGCGCGATGACGATGTTCCTGTACTGCTTCCGCGAGCGCGAGGACCTGATGGACTGCTACGAAGCGGTCTCGGGCACGCGCATGCACGCGACCTACTATCGGCCGGGCGGCGTGTATCG